>CAMBYC010000151.1 GCA_945871875.1 Sphingobacterium thalpophilum | reverse complement strand
GTAGAAACAAATATTGTTATTGCATCGTTTCATACTCCATATACCCCACAAATTTTTATGGAAGCAATGAAAAAAGAAGACATTTTGATGTATCAAATATCTCCTAATCAAATTAGAATGGTTGTACATCTAGACATCACCCCAGCATTAATAGAAAAAACAATACAAGCAATCAATAAACTTTAAAATATGTTACCAAAGGTTAACCCTCTAAACACCAAAGCTTGGAAAGACTTAACTGCTCATTTTAAAAAAATGCAAACAGTTCATTTAAGACAGCTTTTTGAAGAAAATCCAACTCGTTTTGAAGATTTCAGTATTCAATTTGGGGATATTTTGCTTGATTTCTCTAAAAACAACATCACTAAAGAAACACTTACTCTTTTATTTGAATTGGCAAATGAATGTGGATTAGCAGATGCAATAAAATCTTTATTTAATGGTGATAAAATCAACCAAACTGAAAATCGTGCAGTAATGCATTGGGCTTTACGCAATTTTTCTGATCAACCTGCTTTGTTTGATGGTGTTGATGTAATGCCAGAAATCAAACGTGTTTTGCAACAAATGAAAGATTGCTGTGATGCCGTACATTCTGGAACTTGGAAAGGTTATACGGGTAAAAAAATAAAATACATAGTAAATATTGGTATCGGTGGAAGTGATTTGGGACCAGTTATGGTTACTGAAGCACTAAAACCTTATCAAAAAGAAGATATCGAAATTCTTTTTGTTTCTAATGTAGATGGTACGCATATTGCAGAAACGCTAAAAAAAATCAAGGCAGACGAAACCTTGTTTTTGATTGCTTCCAAAACATTTACAACCCAAGAAACCATGACCAACGCCCATACGGCTAGAACTTGGTTTTTGGAACACGCCATTGAAGAAAAACATATTGCCAAACATTTTGTTGCCCTCTCTACAAATGAAAAAGAAGTTGTAAAATTTGGCATAGATAAAACCAATATGTTTGTTTTCTGGGATTGGGTTGGCGGAAGATATAGCCTTTGGAGTGCCATTGGTTTGTCTATAGCTTTAACAATTGGATACGATAATTTTGAAGAATTGCTCAAAGGTGCCCACGAAACAGATATCCATTTTCAAAACACCCCAATAGATCAAAACATTCCTGCAATTATGGCTTTGATTGGGATTTGGTACACCAATTTCTATAATGCATCTAGTGAGGCGATTCTCCCTTATGATCAATATTTACATCGTTTTGCAGCGTATTTTCAACAAGGAAATATGGAAAGCAATGGGAAGTATGTTGATAGAGCTGGGAATAAAGTAAATTATACCACCGGACCAGTAATTTGGGGAGAACCTGGTACAAACGGACAGCATGCTTTTTATCAGTTAATTCACCAAGGGACAGCATTAATTCCTTGTGATTTTATTGCACCGGCAATTTCTCACAATCCTTTAGGAGATCATCATTCAAAGTTATTGTCAAATTTCTTTGCACAAACTGAAGCCTTAATGAATGGGAAAACGCTTGAAGAAGCATCTGCAGAACTAAAACACCTTTCAGATGAACACAAACAATTGATTCTTCCCTTTAAAGTGTTTGAAGGCAATAGACCAACAAATTCATTTTTAATAGAAAAAATAACCCCTTTTACGCTTGGACAACTAATTGCACTGTATGAACACAAGATTTTTGTTCAAGGTGTAATTTGGAATATTTTTAGTTTTGACCAATGGGGCGTTGAATTGGGCAAACAATTGGCAAATAAAATCCTGCCTGAGTTAATTGATGAAAATCCAACATTTACGCACGACAGTTCAACCAATGGGTTGATGAATGCTTATAAAAAAATGAAACAAAACAATTGATTTTTTTCAATTAAACAAATTAAAAAACCCTCAAATTGAGGGTTTTTTAATTAAATATTCATTTATTTGATTGTTATTCAATGAGTTATTACCATTTATCAACAACATCAGTACCCAAATTATCTTCAGGTTGTGGCGTTGGCTCACTTCTTGTTAATACAACCGTTTTTGATGGTATTTGAATTATTTTTTGTTCAGTAACAGGAGCGATATCAGTTTCTTCATCACCTTCTTGCTCAAATTCATTGTCGTGATTGAACGCATCAAAATCAAAATCTGGCATCAAGTCTGTTTTAACGTAAGTCACCGCTTCATCTAAGGCTTTGATGAATTTGTTAAAATCTTCTTTGTAAAGAAAAATCTTGTGTCTGTCATACCCATCATCATTAAACCTTTTACGACTTTCAGTGATGGTAAGGTAATAATCATTGCCCTTGGTAGTTCTTACATCAAAGAAATAGGTCCTGCGCTTACCGGCACGTATACGTTTACTGTATACACTTTCCATTCTTTTGTCATTGTTTTCGTACGCCACAATTGATGATTTTTTGTTGATTAGTTCTGGTTACTGTTCGCCTTTCAAAGATAAAAATGTTTTTCAATTGGCAAAATTTCAAAGCAATTATTTTATTTTATGCTTAAACTCAATACCACAAAGGATTTAAGCCGTTTTTTCAATTGATGAGGCTTGTTGTTTGCGATAAAGTTCAGCGTAATATCCATTTTTTTTCAATAAATCGTCGTGGTTTCCTTGTTCAATGATGCTTCCATCATCAATTACAATGATTAAATCGAACGCCAATAAACTGAAAATTCTGTGTGTAATTATGATAGCCGTTTTGTCTTTTAAAACCTCAGCTAAATTGTTTAAAATGAGCTGTTCTGTTTTTGCATCAACAGCACTTAAACAATCATCAAAAATCAAAATTTGACTATTTTTTATTAACGCTCTAGCAATTGACACCCTTTGTTTTTGTCCACCACTTAGCATTACTCCCCGCTCTCCTACCAAAGTTTGGAATTGTTCTGGGAATTGTTTGATTTCAGTGTTGATATGAGCTCGAATTGCAGCAGTTTCTACTTGTTGATCATCAAATTGGTGCAATCCAAATCCAATATTGTTAGCGATAGTATCACTAAATAAAAAAACATCTTGCGGCACATAACCAATTTGCTCCCGCAATTTTTTTAGTTGTATTTGGTTGATGTTTATGCCATCAATTTCTATTACACCTCCTTGCGGATCAAACAAACGCAACAACAATTGAGCAATGGTAGATTTACCACTTCCTGTTTTGCCAATTACAGCAATTTTTTGACCTTTTTTTATGGTTAGATTAAAGTTTTTTAATGCTTTGATTCCTGTATGTTCAAATGTAAAATTGACATCTTTAAACTGTATTTGTTGATTCATTGAAACATCAAGAGCATTTGAATGGTCTTGGATTCTTGATTTGGTCATCAGAAACTCATTAAGCCGCTTTTGAGATGCAGAAGCACGTTGGATCATACTTGCTACCCAACCCAGTGCACTTACGGGAAATGTGAGCATATTTATATAAACTACAAATTCAGCAATTGTTCCCACTGCAATTTTATGTTGGATTTGATAAATCCCACCCATACAAATAGTCAATAATGTGCTGATGCCCATCAACAAGCCGATAGAAGGATAATAAATGGCTTCAACGGCAGAAAGATTGACCGCACTTTTTCGATACGATTCACTGTTTTGTTGAAAAAAACGTTGCATCGCTTTTTCTTGTACAAAAGATTTGATTACGCGAATGCCCGCATACGATTCTTGTGCATTGGTAGTTAAATCACTCAATTGCGATTGAATTTGTTCTGATTTCTTATTGATGATATTGTTAACCAAATAAATTGCAACCGCAAGTATTGGAAGTGGTGTAAGAATATAAAGGGTTAATTCCCAATTTTTCCTGAACATATAAAACAAACTCAGGCTGATTAAAGCTGTTAGGTGTATCAAATGCATTACAGATGGTCCAGTATACATTCTTACCCTACTAACATCTTCTGCCATTCTGCTCATCAAATCGCCTGTGCTATGGGTTTTATAAAACTGTGCATCCAATTGTTGATAATGTTTGTAGATCTCATTTTTTTGATCGTATTCAATGAGTCGACTCATCACGATAATCGTTTGTCGCATCAAGAACATAAAAAATCCACGCAAAAGTGCCAATCCCAATAAAATTAATCCTGTAATCACAATCAATTTAGAAAAATCCATACTAGATTGATCAAATTGTTGGGCAATCCATTGAACCAAAGGATCGTAAGAGCGATCTGCGGCACCCGCAACAGCATTTTGATCAACCATTTGACGAATACGAAATTCAACTCTGTTAACGATGTAACCCGTAACCTGTGGCGATAGTACGGCAAAATAATTGGAAGCAATGATAAAGAATATACCCAAAAACAATTGCAAACGATATTTCCAAAAATAGCTATTTAGAACAAGAAGATGTTTCAATAAAATAATTTAAGCGATTTACGCAAAAATAATCCTTATAGCTGTGGTTTAAGAAATTGATGAAATATTTTCTTTAAATAATTGGGACTGCTTAAAAGAATCGCATGTCCTTTGCCGCTCATGGTGATTAATTTTATAGAATGAGCGTTTAAGAGTTTTGATTTGGCGTAAAGTGCATTGTCGTAATAAATTAGCTCATCTTTATTTCCATGGATTATAACCACATCACTTTTTATATTGTTCCAGTTCTGCAATTGTTCTAATTGTTGGCGATGTACAAGTTTTTCTGCTGAAGGCATTACCAATCCGGGCGAAAAAAGCAAACTAAGCCATGGTAAAACCATCGGATAAGAAACCCAATACGTTTTTTCGCTACCAGGCTTAAGTGCTGCAGACAAAAGAATAAGTTGATCAAACCGGTTAGGAAGATTCATTGCCAGTTGGGCGGCAACCGGTCCACCGTAAGAACTACCAACTAGAATTGCTTTACTATTTGATGTGAGAGAATCGATAAGCGGTTGAATGGTATTGACTTGTTTTTGAAGGTTGATGATAACTGAGCCAAAATCAGAGTAACCATAGCCCGGGCGATCTATCGCAATAATTTGGAATTTGTTAACAAAAGCGGTGTCGGTATAGATAGGTTGCCATGAAGAAAGAGAGGATGGCGAACCATGAATGAGGATTAATTTAGGCAATCCGTCTTTACCCACTTTAAGAAATCTGATGTTTGTAGATTGTTCTTTGAAGTAAGCTATAGAAAAAGGTTGATGGATTGCTTTAAGAGATTGAGCAATTTGGGCATCGGATTTTCTAAATTCCAATTGAGAGCAATTTCGGCAAGAAGCCCAGCCGATAATTACAGACAGCAGCACAAGGTATCGTTTTCTAAACCACATAAATAGGGAAATAAATGATTGGACAAGTATAAAACGAAATAATTGCTTGTTTCATATAAAATAAAATTTAATTAATAAAATTTTTTTAGAGTATAAGTGGTTATATATTTGTGATGGAGAGTTGGCAGAGTGGTCGATTGCGGCAGTCTTGAAAACTGTTGACTGTTACAGGTCCGGGGGTTCGAATCCCTCACTCTCCGCTTAAACGAGATTCCAAAAGCGAGTAAAATTAAAGTTTTACTCGCTTTTTGTATTTTTAGGCATTCCAAAAAAGTATAGGCTTGTATATACTTAGCGTCTACTTGCTTGGTTTCTTTTTTTGAAGCCAAAAAAGAAACCAACCAAGTAGACGCTAATAGACATAATAAGACTGAAAAACAATGAGTTAGGCGGCTATTTTCCTCTTTGGAAACGTACATTTGTAAAACATTTAAAGGGGGGCACAACGTAAAAAATTAGTGCCAAATGTCATAAAGTCAAAAATCAAACTTCTCGCTGGTTGTTTACATCAGCAGAACAAAAGCTAAGAAGAACGGTGAAGTTCCCGTTCTCATGAAAATTAACATCAATGGAGGTAATAAACTTCTGTATAGTTTGTTTGAAAAATAACCATAACCTTGTCTTGTATCAATTTAATTGATTTCATCAACATCAAGCACTGCAACTTTTGTATCTGTTGAATAACTAGATGCAACTTCTAATTCAAATTTCTACGCTGACTTTTTCATATTTGTACTGCGTTTATTAAATCAATTCCTAATACAGGTGGGTATTATTTCAAGGCAAACTTACAGAGCTTTAAAGTGCCAAAATGTTTTATTATGGGATATTTAGAGGAAGTAAAAGTGGCATGCTTAAAAGAATTTATACCTTTTTACAAACTTCCCCAAGATTTACTAGATAAAAAATAATAATATGTTAGCTGTTACAAAAGTAGGCATGCTACAATTGCTTACCTAATAAATTTTTGACTTTATTGTTGCTAATTTCCAACATTAATAAATAATTTGTATATTTATGGCGGAATATGCCTACATTAATATGTTTGTTTACATGTTGGCATAACTCAACATTATACATTAATAATACGCTAAATGATGGAAAAAGGAATCAAATATTGGCACGCAATGAGCGACCCTGCATTGCTGGAATTGTTGGGTAAGTTTATTCA
>CAMBYC010000150.1 GCA_945871875.1 Sphingobacterium thalpophilum | reverse complement strand
AATGACTTTCATCTCCCTTACATACCTGCCCAAAACGCGGGCATTGGTGCCATATCCCCTTGGATGCGGCATTCCTGTTCCATTGCTTACCCCACCATCGGCAGCCGGCATATTGAAGGGATAACGCATGAAGAATTTTACATCTTCCTCGTTCATCGTGTGATAAATCATTTGTGCATTGCTTTTTTCTAACATCACCAAAATGGTTTCGGCTTCGGCTTTTGGATTGGCTTTTCTGCCTTTCAACTTATTGATCTCCGAAATATTTAAACCGTTTAAACTGGTATCTGGTGCATAAGCTGCTACAACAGCATAACTGTAGTCCTTGTTTTTGTTGTTCTTCAGACTTTTCACCATCTGTCCAATTATTTTTTCTCTAACTGCTTTAGATTTAATTCTTGACCTTAAACTGTCTAACCCCCCACTCAACGCCCAATCTGGAACGGTAACTGCCAAGTTGGTAGATGATGCCGTATAAGGATATTGATCGATGGTAACATCGTATCCATCCAAGCGCGATTGTATCACCATATTTAAGGTTTCATCAGAACGACCCCAATTTGATTTTCCTGCAACTTTGAAATGTGAAATCTGAACAGGAATATTCGCTTCTTTACCAATGGTTAATGCTTCATTGATTGCGTTTGCCACATTTTTACCTTCATTGCGCATGTGTGAGGCATAAACGCCACCATGAGCTGCCGCAACTTTTGCTAGATTTACAATTTCTATTGTGTTGGCATACATCCCTGGTAAATAAATTAAGCCGGTAGATAAGCCTACAGCTCCGTCTTTCATTGCTTTATCTACCAACACTTCCATTTTTTTCATCTCTTTTGGAGTTGCTTGTTTATCATCCAATCCCATTCCTTGTCTGCGAACAGTATTATGACCAATAAGCGTTGCCACGTTGATAGAAGTTTTTACGCTATCTATTTTACCTAGAAATTGTGCAATATTATCTGCAGATCCTCCGCAGTTTCCAGTTACCACGGTTGTTACGCCATCATAAATATAATTGTCTGCTGTTGGTCTTTCAAAAATACCTCCCTCTATGTGTGCATGCACATCAATAAATCCGGGTGCCAATAGCATACCTTTTGCATCTATACTTTGTTTTGCTTTTATGTTTGGCGTAAATCTTCCTTTGATAATTTGTGCAATTTTTCCGTTGCTTATTGTTAATGCTCCCCAATACCAGCTGTTGCCTGTTCCATCAAGAATGCGAGCATTGGTAATTGCCATATCTGGTATGGTTTGTGCATGTAGATGAATAAAACAGAACAATAGAATTACACAGCTGGAAATTGATTTTGCAGGATTAATTTTTTGCATGCGAAAAGTTAAGGAAAAATTAAATTAAACGAGCTATTTAGAGAATGAAATCAATAATCAACCTAAATTTTTAGAAATTATTCTTATAAAAATTCAAATTGGTTCAATTTATCGGGATTTGAATCGTTAAAAAAGTTGTAATCATTTAACAACTGTAACATATTAATTTTTCAATATTAATTTTGCATATTAATCTCAAACAAGTAAAAACATCATGGCGATTCGCATTTTAGTAACCGGTGGCACTTTCGATAAAGAATACAATGAAATCAATGGTGAATTGTATTTTAAAGAAACCCATTTGCCAGAAATTTTAGAAAGGGGAAGATGTAGGTTAGAAGTGAACGTAACATCCTTAATGATGATTGATAGCTTGGAGATGACCAATAACCATCGTCAACTTATTGCCGATAATTGTATAAAGTGTTTAGAAGATAAGATATTAATTACCCATGGTACAGATACTATGGCAGATACAGCTCGTTTTTTGGCACCATTGATCGAGCACAAAACTGTTGTAATTACTGGTGCTATGATTCCATATAAATTTGGATCTTCAGATGGATTGTTTAACCTAGGTTCGGCATTGGCTTTTGTGCAATCGCTTCCTAAGGGCGTTTATGTTGCTATGAATGGTAAGTATTTTAATTGGGACAATGTGCGGAAAAACCGTCAAACTGGCCAATTTGAAGAACTTAATCCATAAATTTTGTTCAACTAAATGATGAAATGTTGAAAAGACGCTAAATTTTTTAGGAAAAAACGGTTGTGTATTGTGGCAATTCACATAGAAAGAAATTGAACGGCAATTACTTTTATAAAAAAAACAATGCCAATCATTTCAATGTTTTATGGATTAGTAATTTCTTTGTATTTTGCAATTAATAAAATATACCACTTAGTTGGAACCTCGCAATTGAAGGATTACCTATTTTTAAAATAGACCCACTAAAATAAAAACTTATGAACCCACGTGTAACAAAAGTAAATTACGAAAGCCCCTATAAATTGAATCTGCAGTTCACTGATAATACACTGCGTCAATTTGATATGTCGCCTTATTTGCATTATCCAGTTTACCAAGTTTTAAAAGATGAATCGTATTGCAGAAGAGCAAAGGTTTTTAATTCTACTGTAATTTTTGATGAAATGGTAGATTTTTGTCCAGATACGCTATTCTTGGAATCAAAACTTGTGGCTGAAGTAAACTAATTAATAATTAATATTTTAATAAAAAAGGGGCAATTTTGATTGCCCCTTTTTTTATTTAATATTTTAGAATTATTTCTTTGGTTCTAACAATTTGAAGAATTGGTCTAATTGTGGTAAAATCACAATTCTTGTTCTGCGGTTTGCAGCTCTTCCCTTTGACGAAGAATTGTCTGCAATTGGTAAATATTCTGATCTTCCAGCAGCAGTCATTTTAGCTGGGTCTAAACCATATTTATTTTGTAAAATTCTAACTACAGAGGTTGCTCTTTTAACACTTAGATCCCAATTGTCTACCAAAACACCACTTTTAAAAGGGTTAATGTCGGTATGACCTTCAACCATAAATTCAATAGATGGTTGGTTTTTGAGCACTGTAGCTACTTTGCTTAAAACGCTATTTGCATTGTCAATAACATCAAAACTTCCGTTTTTGAACAACAACTTGTCAGAAATATCAATATAAACTACACCTTTATCAACTTTAACATTAATGTCTGTATCGTTAATATCTCCAATAACTCCTTTAAGATTCATAACCAATGCCAAATTCAATGAATCTTTACGAGCCATTTGACTCTGTAAATCTTGGATAAACATATCTTTCATTCCAAGGTTGTCCATTGATTTTTTAATGCTTTCTGCTTGTTGAGATGAAATTACAGAAAGGTTCTGCAATTGGTTTAAAGCTTGATTATTGTTTTCTTTCATGAAATCAATTTGCTTGTTCAAACCCTTCAACTCAGCTTCTTGAACAGATTTAATTCGCTCTAACTCTGCTTTCATTCTCTCCAACGCCGCTTTATCGTCGCGACAAGTTTTAAGATCGTCCTGTGCTCCAGTCAAGGAAATGGCTAAATCTTCATATTTTTTCCCTAATGCATCGAATTTTTTTGAACTCACACAAGACGAAACACTAAAAACTACGGCAACAACTAAAATAAATTTCTGAAACTGCATAAATAATGAATTTAATGTAAAATAAAGACAAAAGTTAGTATTGTATACTATTTTTAACTCGACAAATAAAATAATATGATGAAATTAGAAATTTTTTTGAGTTTTCTACTCATTTCTAGCATTTCTTTTGGTCAAGAAAAGGGTTCTGGTGGAAAATTATCTCCTGAACAAGCTGCAATTGACATTCGGCATTATACTTTAGATTTAGTTGTGAATCCAATTAGTCAATCTTTTGGGGGTTCAACAATCATAGATTTGAAACTCGTAAAAGAAACTCCTACACTGGTTTTTGACCTTGACAATCGTTTTTTTGTTTCTGAAATATTGGTGAACGGAAAAAACATGCCTTACAATCATTACAATGGACAAATACATATTCCTGGAACTCCAATTTTTAAATTAGGAGATTACAGCATTAAAATTTCTTACAATGGCCAACCTAAAATTGCTAAAAATCCTCCTTGGGATGCTGGCATCCAATGGTCACAGGATGCCCAAGGAAGACCATGGATCGCAATGTCTTGCGAAGAAGTAGGTGCAAATATCTTTTTCCCTTGTAAAGATCATCCAAGTGATGAGCCAAATGAAGGTGCAGATTTGTTTATTACCGTTCCAAAGGGATTGATAGTTGCGGGTCCGGGATTATTGGTTTCAACCGAAGACAAAAAAAGACAAACCGTTTTTCATTGGAAAACGAATTATACCATAAATAATTATTGTATTGTTTTTAATATTGGATATTATAAACCTTACCAAAAAAATTATACCACCATTGAAGGAAATACAGTTCCGATGGAATATTATGTATTGGACTATAATTATAGTAAGGCAGAAAAGCATTTAGAATTATTGGCTCGTTCTGCTAAGATGTTGGAAAAATATTTTGGCGAATATCCCTTTATTAAAGAAAAAATTGGTTTGGTAGAAACGCCGCATCTAGGAATGGAACACCAAACGATGAATGCTTATGGCAACAAATACCGTTACGAAAAAGTAGGAAATGTTGATTTTGATTGGTTGATGCACCATGAATTTGGACATGAATGGTGGGCAAACAAAGTAACCAATATTGATTGGGCCCACATGTGGATACAAGAAGGAATTACCAGTTTTGGAGATGCTTTGTTTACTGAAGAGTTTGCCGGTAAAGACGCATATATCCAAAGAATGAAAAAAACAGCAGCCAGTTTACAAAACAAATTGCCTATTGTTCAGGCTGAAGAAGGAATTGACGGCAAAGAAACTTATCATAGTGATATTTATGGAAAAGGTGCGTTTTTTATGCATACACTACGTTTTATAATGGGCGACAGTGTGTTTTTCCCTGCTTTAAAAGCCTTTATTATGGACTCGAAATTTACTTACAATAATTTTGTAAATACCAAAGATCTGCAATTGCATTTGAGCAAGTGGGCAAAAAAAGACCTCAATCCTTTGTTTAAATTGTTCATCTATTCAACAGATAAATTGAAAATCAATATGTTGAATAAAGAAAATGGTAAATATGAAATTAGTCTCCAAAATTTAGAGATGACTATTCCGATGGAGATTACTACTGATGCCGGCACAAAAACATTTAAAATCAGTAAAAAGCCAATAATCATTAAAAGTAAAACACTACCAATAATAGATGATAATGGTTTCTATTTAAAAAGTTTATAAGAAAAAAGATGCAGGTTCAAATTAATGAACCTGCATCTTCATATAGATTGTAAATTTGTTTGCTATAATTCAGCGTAATCTTTAATTATTTTTACCACATTAGGGAAGTGAGCAAACTCATCAGCATGGTGCATGGTGGTGAGTACAATGCAACGCATATTTGCATTTAATGCAGCTTCTACACCTTTTACTGCATCTTCAAAAACGATGCAATCTGCTGGTTCAATTTGTAGTTTTGCAGCACAAGATAAAAATGTTTCGGGATGTGGTTTGCTTATAAGTACATCATCAGCACTAACGATGGCACCAAAATAATCCCTAATTTTCAAATTGTCAAGTACAAAATCAATATTGAATTGAATTGCTGCAGAACCAATAGCCATAGAAATTTTATTTGTTTTGCCCATTTTTAAAAAAGATTCCAAACCTGGTAACAAATGAAGATTTGGAAAATATTCTTCCTGGTATTTTTGTTCTTTGGCAAAACTCAATTTCTTTTTTTCTTCAATAGTAAATCGATTGGGAAAAACACGCTCAAGCAATTCGTCGTTTTTGCCGTAACATTCAGTTTTGGTTTTTTCTAAACTGATTTGTGCACCCAATTCATTTAATATGGTATGCCACGATTTAATGTGGTACAACATATCATCAACCATTGTTCCGTTCAAATCAAAAAGAAAAGCTTTGGCATCCAACATGAGTTATCAAATTTTGTTAGTTGAGGTGAAAATAGCTTTAAAAATCAACATGATTTTTATCTGTAATATATTTCACTCCAACGAAGTTCATTTTTGAAATTGTACAAATCAGTTTGGTTACCAATTTTCACATATTCAATACCTGCCATTTCAGCAAAATCTTCCAAATGTTCAGCATTTAAATTTTGGCTGTAACAGGTATGGTGGGCACCACCAGCTAAAATCCAAGCGGCACATCCATCGTGCATATTGGGAAGAGGTTTCCAAAATACTCTTGCAACAGGCAATTTTGGTAAATTTTGATGTGGATTTACGGCAATTACTTCATTTATCAACAATCGGAAACGATTGCCCATATCAATAATTGAAGCGTTGATGGCAGGACCTTCAGCTGCATTGAAAACCAATCTTACTGGATCAGACTTACCACCGATGCCCAAAGGATGTATTTCGCAAGAGGGTTTTTCATTAGCTATACTTTCACAGATTTCTAACATGTGAGCTCCTAAAACCATAGGATTATTAGGATCAAAATGATAGGTATAATCTTCCATGAAACTATTGCC
>CAMBYC010000149.1 GCA_945871875.1 Sphingobacterium thalpophilum | reverse complement strand
CGTTGTGGTTCAGAACGAATTAAATCTGGCAACCCAGTAAACGCATTTTTAGATAATTGTATAATGGAGGGTGAACTTGGGTGAATCCCCATCCAATATTCCGCAAAAGGCCGGTTTTCTTCGTTAGAAATACCAAGCAATTCGGGAATAAAACGATTTCCACCCCAAGGGTAGTGTTGTACCTTTCCATTCAATTCAAACATAAAACAGTAATTTAATATACAAATATAATCAAACAAAATATGATAGCACATAAGCGGTTATTGGGCAAGCGAGGGGAAATATGGGCAAAAAAGTATTTTGAAGACAAAGGGTATCAAATTTTACATACCAATTGGAGGTACAAGCATCTTGAGGTAGATATTATTGCCCATAAAAACGATGTCTTACATTTTATTGAAGTCAAAACTAGAATTGGCCAAAATGTAATCCCAGAAGAGAGCGTGGATGCAAAAAAGATTATTCATTTAATTGATGCAGCAGAAGAGTATATGATTCAACACCCAATTTGGCAAAAGCTTCAAATTGATGCTTTGTCGATTACGGTATTTGAAAATAAGAAATCGTTTTTCCTGATTGAAGACATCTATATATGAATTTGGAAGTAGGAAGTAGGGAAATGAATTGAGAATTAGGAATTGAGAATTAAAGTTCTGATACAAAGATTCCTGATTCCTAATTCTCAATTCCTAATTCATATTATGGCGTTGTTTGCAGCATTTGTTTTGCTAACTTAATCGTTCACGAGCAAAAAGCAAAGCCTAAAAACAATGGAATGAAAATAATTGATAATCATGGTGTTATAATTTAGTTAAATGGAATTACGCAATAGAAGTAAACGCAAATTTTGTGGCTAAAGCCAATACAAAAAACCTATTAACCCCTGGCTAAAGCTAGGGGCTATTAAAAGAACAACATGCTTTTTTCCTTATGCGCATTTTGGGTTTAACTCCCAATTACGCATAAGAAAAATTGTACAATATTCTAAAATAGCCCCTAGCTTTAGCTAGGGGTATAGGAATGTTTTGAATGGCTTTAGCCAAAATGAAGTGATTAAATAGTGTAATTAATACTTAAAATATTAAGGAAAAATACAATCATATAATAGAAAAAACACAAGGTGAGTTTTTGATTTAATTATAATTTTCCATTGTGGGTTTTTAACTCAAATTACAATTTATGGCGCTGCCTAAAGAATTTGTTTTGCTAACTTGAACATTCACGAGCAAAAAGAAAAGCCTAAAAAAAATGGGTTAGAAATAATTGATAATCAAGGTGTTATAATTTAGTTAATTGGAATACGCAATAGAAGTAAAAAAGCAAATTTTGTGGCTAAAGCCATTTCAAAAAATACCAGATACCCCTAGCTAAAGCTAGGGGCTATTAAAAAACGACTTTCAATTGTTTCAATTTCGTAATTTTAAATTAAGCCATCAACATATACTGAATATATTACTTCTATGTTACCTGTTCTAGAATGCCGTAGGCATGGCAGCTCGGTAGGACTCTATACATAAAGTTCTTAAGTGCCGTAGGCACGACACATTGAAGCCATTATCATATGCTGAATTGTATGCTTTTTTACAACCTGTCCTTTTTGTGTCGTGCCTACGGCACTTTTTCATTTTTTGTAATAAATTGCTACCGACATGTCATGCCTACGGCATTCTAGAACAAGTTGCTTGGAGGTTTGATGTTCTTTATAATGGTAAACTACGTTTCATACCTTTTCAACTAGCCAACATTAGGAGAATCATATTGTTTTTTATGTTCTACAAATTCGTGGGTATGACACATTATCCCAAATTTCAATTTATGGCGTTATCTGCAGCATTTGTTTTGCTAATTTGCGCATGCATGAGCAATAAGCAAAGCCTAAAATTAATGGGTTGGAAATAATTGATAGTCAAGGTGTTATAATTTAGTTAGATGGAATTTCAATTTATGGCATTGTCTGCAGCATTTGTTTTGCTAACTTGAGCATTCAAGTGCAAAAAGCATATTCTAAAAACATTGGGTTGAAAACAATTGATAATCAAGGTGTTATAATTTAGTTAGATGGAATACGCATTAGGAAAATAGTATGTAGTTCTATTAATAGCCCCTAGCTTTAGCTAGGGGTATACGGTTATTTTGAAATGGCTTTAGCCACAAAATGTGCTTTTTTCTTCTAATGCGTATTATGGTTTAAATATTCAAAAATCAATTAAATATAACATGTCTTTATTGAAAGTAAACATTCATTTTGTTTGGGGTACAAAAAATAGAGTCCAATTTCTAGATACAAAAGAGCTTAGGCAAAATGTATGGAATCATATTAAAGTAAATGCTAATGAAAAAGGAATTTTTATTGATAATGTAAATGGATATTCTGACCATTGTCATTGTTTAGTATCCCTCAGAGCAGATCAAAGTATTCAAAAAGTAATACAATTAATAAAAGGTGAGTCATCCTTTTGGATAAATAAACAAAAACTTACATCTCATAAATTTGAATGGCAGGAAGATTATTTTGCTCTATCTGTTTCAGAATCAATGCTGGAAATAGTTAGAAACTACATAAATAACCAAGAAGAGCACCATAGTAAAAAATCATTTCAACAAGAATATATTGAATTAATCAAAAAATTTGGGCTTGACTAATTGAGAATACATTTCATGGCTAAAGCCAATTGATCTTAGAAATCATACCCCCATCTAAAGATGGGGGCTATTGAATACCCATTTTCAGTTCTTCTAAAGCATACTATTTAATCTACCCATATAACACATTAGGAAAATAGAAAGGTTTTTTAATAGCCCCTAGCTTTAGCTAGGGGCTTATGGGAATTTTTGAAATGGCTTTAGCCACAAAATTTGCTTTTTTACTTCTAATACGTCATTTGGATTTATTGGTTGATGAAAGGAATACCATGCTTGTTTTATGAATTTTCTAGTTGCTTAATATATTCACTTGGCTATATGAATTTGGAATTAGGAATCAGGAATTAGGAATTAAAGTTCTGAGACAAAGATTCCTGATTCCTAATTCCTAATTCCTAATTCATACCTTGCTTGTTTTATGAATTTTCTAGTTGCTTAATATATTCACTTGGCGTTAACCAGGTATATATTTTAAAAGACCGGATAAAAGTAGATTGAGCAGAAAACCCGCAATTGGCTGCTAATGCTTCAATAGTAATATCATCTGACTTTCCAGATTGAATTGCTTTACAAGCATATTTTATCCTGAGATTGTTTCGCCAATCTGTAAATTTTACATTTATGAATGAGTTGAAATAATAACTCAGGTGATGGAGTGGAATTTTTGCTTCTACAGATAGGTTGTTGAGATTGCACTCGGGACTAATATATTTCTCTTCAAGTTCCCATTGCTCCAAGACTTCTTTAATATTTAATACATATTCTGGAGAAAACAATTGTGTGAATTTCAATTTTGTATCATTGGCAATTTCTGAAGCCCCATTTTTAATACTGTCGGGTAAAAATGAAGTTTCAATAGCGATCCTATCTTCTTTTGTAGCCCACACAGATGGTTTAAAAACTTCAATAGGTAAACCATATAAAATGTGTGGAAAAAGTAATAATGAGATATTTAAAACAATATAAACCAGACCAACAATTACTAAGTAGACGTACGTTTGTTTCAAGAAAGTCGATTTTTCATCGTGTATCAAATTTAAAACAATGATAAAAAAAAATATAATCGTCAAGCATGTGAATATGGTGCAAAATACCAGCAACCATCTTTTAATTAATTTATATTGCTGCAAGTTATTTTCCGCACCTATTGGATTTTTATATTTTTTTTGAAACAATTGCCAATTACAAATTAAATAAAATAACCAATGGAGTGGCCTAATGATTTGATTGATATAAAAAGGTAAGAAAATATTAATGTTAAATTTTTTAATCCTCCAATTGTTACTGATAAGTATATCAGCCACCTCCTGTTTATGAGCCCAAGAAGAAAATAAAATTGGCATTGTGCCCAAAAAAGCAATTATAAAAAGTGCAAAATGAATATAATCAGTATATGATAATTTCGAATTATCCCTAATAATGCTTCTAACATAAAAATAAGATAAAGGTCCAATCAAGAAAAAAAAGGTTGGTATTGTTGTTATAAATATAGCAACCAAAGAATTTGATTTACTAAAAGTAAGAATGTAATTATTTAATAAATAAAGAGATACAAAAAAGAAAAAGCCAGCCAAATAGAGGTTTGCTCTTTTATATCCTTGATTATAAAACAAAATCAAAATGGATAAACTTAGTCCGATTATACTAATAAATAGAAATGTGTTATCCATTAAAAAAAATTACTTTGATTGTGTTTATAGGTTTTAAAAAAACACAATAAAAATAATACAATTAAACAATCATTTTGTGTTTTTTCAAAATATTAATTAAATAAAGTTACGACTTAAATCAAGAAAATCATGCTTAAGGTAGGGAAATTATGAATTATGAATTATAATTCATAATTCATAATTCATAACTCATCACTCATCACTCATCACTCAATCATCAACTGCTCATTCTTCAATACCAAATTGTTTTTTGTATAACGGATAAAATACATCCCAGCACTTAAACCTGCCGGAAGATTCAGCTTTATAGTGGTTGAACCACCCAAATGTTTAATTTCCTTAAACAATACCTGTTGACCTTGATTGGTGAACAACTGAATACCATACTGACCAGCTGCCATTCCCTGCAACATCAACATAAACGAACCAGTTGTAATTGGATTTGGATATACTTTAATACCGGTTATGAGTGTATTTAGATTGAGTACCACAATATTAGTATAGCGGAAAGCCCCAGATTTGTCTATTGATTTGATGCGATAATAATTGTTTCCGTTTAAAGGAAGGGCATCAAAGAAATGATAATCAATTGTTGCTCCACTGTTTCCAATTGCATTGGTACTGCCGATGGCTTCAAAGTTGATGCCGTTTGCAGAACGCTCCACAATGTATTTTTCTACAAACAGTTCATTTTCAGCTTTCCAATCTAGATTTATACCCAATTGTTGCTTTGATGCTTGTAAATTAGTGATGTTAACGGGTAAAGTAGTTGCAATGGTAGCACTCATGGTTGCAGAACCACAACTAGAACTTGCACTATTCACCGCACGCAATTGAATTTGGTAGGTAGACCCATAAGTTAAACCATCAATAACCAATGGACTTGCCGTTACCGCCGGTGAAGGCGTTACCCAGGTACTGCCACTGTTAAGGGAATATTCATAATTGGTAATGGCTGAATACCCAATGCTGGTCGGCGCTGTAAATGCTACCGATGCAGACGTACCAGACGGAGTAATGCTATTGATGCTAGCACTGCTCGGTGCAAATACATCCGCACTTGTCATTACGCTATTGCCTGTGCCAGATGTTGACACTGCAACAAACAATCCATTGCCGTAAGTGACAGAATACCAACCATTATCCGCCGCAGAGGTACGGATTGTCCAGTTTATACCATCCGCACTCGTCATTACGCGATTGCCCGCGCCAGATCCTGCCACCGCAACAAAAAGACCATTGCCGTAGGTGACAGAATTCCAATCATTATCTGCCGCAGAAGTCCGGATCATCCACGTAATCCCATCAGGGCTAGTCATTACTGTGCCAGAACCAGAATATGCCACTGCAACAAAAACACCATTGCCGTACGTGATCGAAATCCACGGATTATCTGCCGCAGAGGTACGGATCGTCCAATTTATACCATCCGTACTCGTCATCACTCGATTGCCTATGCCGCTTTGTGACACCGCAACAAAAAGACCATTGCCGTAGGTGACAGATTGCCATTCATTATTTGCCGCAGAGGTACGGATTGTCCAGTTTATACCATCAGGGCTTGTCATTACTCGATTACCTGAACCTGAAAATGCCACCGCAACAAAAAGACCATTGCCGTAGGTGACCGAATTCCAATCATTATCTGCCGCAGAGGTACGGCTCGTCCAGTTTATACCATCAGGGCTTGTCATTACGCGATTGCCCGAACCTGAAAATGCCACCGCAACAAAAAGACCATTGCCGTATGTGACAGAAGACCACCCATTATCCGCCGCAGAGGTCCTGCTCGTCCAATTAATCCCATCAGGGCTCGTCATTACGCGATTGCCCGTGCCATCAGCTGACACAGCCACAAAAACACCATTGCCGTACGCGACCGAACGCCAGTAATTATCCGCCGCAGAGGTACGGCTCGTCCAGGTAATTCCTGCTTGCTGCCCGTTTTGTGGGGTTACTGTAACGGCTGCAGAAGCTGTTCCGCCACCAGCAACATTCACCGCCCGTATTTGGATGGTATATTCCGTGCAATTGGTCAAACTACCTATATTCAGCGGACTTGAAGTAGAGGCTATTGCAGTCCAACTACTTCCGTTGTTGATGCTGTATTCATAACTGGTAATAGCACCGCCCCC
>CAMBYC010000148.1 GCA_945871875.1 Sphingobacterium thalpophilum | reverse complement strand
ATTTCCATTAGTACTCTCGCTTTCATTATCGTTCTGACTTTTAGTAGGCTTAGCTGGTACAATCTATATTTTTGCAAACCAATAGTATTAAAATATGTAAATCAAATTACCTTTTTTTTGTAAAACAAAGCTAAACTTACGCTAAAAATCCTTGATTTACAAAGAACGTATTTCAGATACAATTCATTAGAGGTAAATGAACATTCGGCTCTTCTCAAATGCTCTACAAATGTCTTTGACGGCTTATCAAGATAATTAATACCAAATGCTTCAGAGCTTAACAAAATATCAAAATCTTCTTAGAATCTATCAATTAAATTCAATCCTTTACTTAATGAAGTGCCACCTTTGAAAGCAAAATATTTTGCATATGGTATATAGAAAATGAGTTTAAGCGTAAGTGTTACCCACTAATCTTTCTCCAATGCCTTTACTGGAATTCCTGAAATTCTTGATGTTTAATTAATTGATACCAACCTAGATTCATCATTTAAATTTTTCATCCATCCAATCATAATGAAGTGCTAAATATATTTTTAAGTACAAAGTCATATACTTTTATTGAAGCCAAGCGAAGATTATATTTCAAATTCACAGGTATTTCTTGTTTCATTAGGTTTTTAATTATGTCCATCTGTGTAGATGATTACTTTTTCAAATCAAGCTCTTCCAATCCTAAAAACAATAAACTGGTAATATCTCCTTTCATCGAAGGTTTTTAAGCAGTTGCAGATTTGAAGATAATTGCGTTTTGACAAATACGATTTTTTTTGCATTTCCACTAGTTAGAAATATTAATCTCATAGGTACTTGAGTAGATAATCCTACTTTATTTAATGCATATTGACCGGATGGTTTGATTTTAAAGTGTTCCTTTTTTGCTAATGCTTCTTCCAATTTCTCTATTGATGGCAACACTTTACTAAATACCTTATCGTTTTTTGGTATTACATAAATTCCTTGCCCCATTCTTTCTACCTATCCTGATTTATCTAATCTGGATAGCGTTTTTCTGATTGCAGTTGAAGTACCTATGTCTTAAAAATCAGAAAGTATAACACTTGACCAGGCTTAAACTTGCTAATTTTAAGCTCAATGATATTATTTACCGACTTTTTCATATCACAAATATAAAAATGATTGTGAAATAAATAATTCATTTGCTATTAAGATTAGTAACCTTTAAACTAGATTACGCATTGGAAGAAAATAAATTATTGGGCTAAAGCCATAGCAAAATTATTTTACACTCTAGGCAAAAGCTAGTGGCAATTGAAAGAAAGTATTTCAATTGCTGCCAGAACGAGCTGATACTAGTAAAAATTCAACCTAATACATATTATTTTTTTTTAAAGATGTTGTATCATCAACTATTGATGAATACCTATTATAATTTAAAAGTAAATCTTTAGTTTTTAGGAGCTCATTAGTATTTTCAGGAAATAAAACAAATGCTTTATCGAATCTGTTGATAAGGTCTATTCCATTACCTTTAACTTCTAACATTGCTTTGTAATATTGATTCCATGCTTCGGCAGAATTTCTATATTTTATATAAGTCTTGAATGCATTATTTAGCTCTGAAGAATCCATAACTTTTGCTGCAGCATATAACAAATTTGTATAATAACTAGATGCTCGGGGCTTGTTGTAAAAAGCAGTTTTAGAAAAATAAAAAGCACTATCCCTTTTATCCATTTCACTGTATACAGAAGTTCTTATAAAATCATTATAAAATAGATATGGATTGTCATGATCTGATTTATTTAGTAAAGTTATCGCCTGATCATATTTTTTTTCTACCAAACAATATTTAGCTAACAATGCTTTTATTGGAATTGTTGATACAGCTAAATTTGGAATAGTTGGGCAATTATCCAAGATTTCTTGAACAGATATTTGATTAGCAACTTGAGAATCGATTAATATGCTTTTTTGATAAATAAATGAATTATACGTTCTTTCTGATATATATATATTTAATGGCAAACTTAAAATACTTAGAAAAATAAATACTTTTGAAGAGTTTGAGTAATTGTAAGTTTTAAATTCCTTAATATTTGCAGACTTTGTTATACCCAAAGAGCTAAAATTATAGGATATTGCTAAAATTATTACACATGTTAATGCCCAAAAAACTTGCATTGTTGGTCTTTCAGATGGAAAATTAAAAATGGCATCAACACAATAACAAATTATAGGAAAGAAAAAGATTACAATGTCTAAATGATTTGATATATGTTTATTATTTGTTAGAATTCTGAATATTGTCATAAATAATATTATGAATAAACCTATAAATAAACCACAACCAATAATACCTAACTCTGCTCCAATTTCTAAAAAATCATTGTGAGCATGATATGGAACAAATAAATCGTTGGATATTTCTTTATCATAAGGAATAGATGCTAACTTCCAATTGCCATACCCACATCCTAAAAAAGGGTGTTTAATGAAATAATCAAAAGCCGCATTCCAATATTGTAACCTTCCATTTGAGCTAGAATTTGAAAATTGTATTGTTGAGATTCTATTTTCTACTGTTCCGAAACTACCATTTTCATTTTCATTCAATTGATTGGCAGTATTGATTAATATATTAGAGAACTGAAAAGCTATAATAAAAGGAATTAAAAATAATCCACATTTAATAAACATTATTCTTTTGGTGTTCCAATAAGTTTTTGTAACAAAAAGAAGGTATATTATTGTCAAAAAAAATAACCCGATAAAAGTAGATCTCGTATTTAACAAAAATAAAGTCAAAATACTTAATGTTAAAACAAGTAAGTTATAGATTTTAAAAATATACTTAGTTTGTTGCAATAAATAAATACAAAAAGGTAATTTAATTAACAAGCTTGCTGCTAAAACATTTTTATTGCCATAATTCCCAACAATATTTAATATATTTTGGTCAAGGGTCAAACTATTCAAATTCTTTGAAAAACTAACTAATATAAAGAGTGAATCGTATAATAAAACTAAAGTGACAACGTAAGATAATTTTTTGAATATATATATTAAATCTTGTTTGTACAATAATATTGATAGAATATAAAAAACTAAAAATGTATTTGACAATCTTACAAAACATACTAAAGTTTCAATTCCATTAATTGCGTAAAAACAAGAAACAAATGACCAGACAAAAAAAAGAATATAAATTTTACTAAAAATTAATTCACTTATTTGATTTAATGCTTCTTTATAATGATTCCTTAAAAAAAATAAATATAAAAGCATAACCCCATTAAGACAACTGATGTAAAACCATTGGGCCCCCATAACATCGATACCCCCTAAATCAGGAACAAAACTAACAAATACATATAGGGTGCATATAAAAACTATTGCTTTTAAATTTAGCATTGAAAAAATTATTACTACAAATTTATAGATAATAATGCATTTATAGTTGCAAAACTATATTTAAGATTATGATATAGGAAATAAAAAACAAAAATTCTGAAGTAAGCAAGGGTTGTAACTTCTGAGGAGACTCGAACCCGTCCCTGCTCTGCCGGGACCGTGACAGAGCGGCTTATTCCATTGATATATCCAAAATTTAATTGACACAAAAAACCCTTGACTAATCAAGGGTTTTTAAAGCGGACCGGACGGGACTCGAACCCGTCCCTGCTCTGCCGGGACCGTGACAGAGCGTATCATTCCCTTACAATATTAGTTGGTTGAGTAATTAACCATTCTATATATTCTGTTTTGCTCTTCTTTAACTTCTTCTCTCTTATTAAAGCATCCCTCTTTGTATCATGAACTTCAACATATACCAATTCCCATGGCATATATACAGAAGTGTATCGAGATAAACCATTATTATGTTGATCTAATCTTCTCTCAAAATTCTCTGTGACTCCTTTATAATATATCCCTTTACTTAAACTTCTTATGATATAAACGTAAAACATAAAAATTAAAATATAACAACTCTTTACTAAACAAAGTTTTTTTAACAAAGACGGGACTCGAACCCGTCCCTGCTCTGCCGGGACCGTGACAGAGCGGCTTAATCCCTTGATATATCCAAAATTTAATTGACACAAAAAACCCTTGACTAATCAAGGGTTTTTACTGCGGATCGGACGGGACTCGAACCCGCGACCTCCGCCGTGACAGGGCGGCATTCTAACCAACTGAACTACCGATCCAAATGACTTAATATTAATCTAGAATTTGAACTTCCAAACAAATATGTTAAATCGTTTTGGGAGTGCAAATATAAGTGCTTTTGCCATTCTGCCAAAATTTAAAACCTTTTTTTATAGATATATTTTAAAAACCCTCTGTAATAACCAACTTCCACTTTCTATGATTTCTCTACTCCTCTTTTATGATTTGCATCATTCCCAATCTTATCAACCCTACTTACATTTATGTAAATTTAAAAATCACCTTATTAAATCTTAAATTATGCAAACTAGAACCCTTTCCAGAAGAGAAGACCTTTACCCTTCTTTATTAAATGAATTCTTTAACCCTTGGAACGATATTGTACCCTCTACTAACAGATGGGGCAATACAATGAACGCCCCAGCCGTAAACATTAAAGAAAACGACAACATGTTTACTATTTCTGTTGCAGCTCCTGGCTTAGTGAAAAATGATTTTAGCATCAAAGTGGAAAACAATACGCTTTCCGTAAGTTGCGAAAAAGAATCCAAAAAAGACGAATCTAATGATGAGTTTACCCGACAAGAATACAATTATTCTTCTTTCTGCAGAACTTTTGCACTTCCTGATGATGTAAATGCCAATAACATTGAAGCCTCTTATGAAAACGGAATATTAAAATTGGTACTTCCTAAAAAAGAAGAAGCCGTTAAAGCCAAACTTTCTCGTTCTATTTCTGTTAGATAAAAATGCTTGCCTCTAAAATCAATCATTAATCCTCCTTATGGGGGATTTTTTATTGTGCTTCATTGAGACATTTGTACCGCTATGGAGTAATTAATCCAACTAAAACTCAAATTTTCACAACCTTAAACCCTTTTGTGTGTTTCTATTTTAATTAAAATTGCTGCATGGCTTATCAATCGCTGGAACAATGTTTATTGGATTTGGAGAAATCAAACCAATTGATTCGCATTAAGGAAGAAGTAGATCCCTTTTTAGAAATGGCGGCAATTCATTTGCGAGTGTATGAAATGGGTGGACCAGCATTACTTTTTGAAAACGTAAAAGGCAGCAAATTCAGGGCTGCTTCCAATATTTTTGGGAGTTTAGAACGAAGTAAATTTATTTTTAGAGATACACTAGAACAAGTGCAACAGCTTATTGCACTAAAAAACGATCCGATGCAGGCATTAAAGCATCCTTTGAAAAATATCGGTGCCGGATTGGCTGCAATCAATGCCCTACCCCTCCGCAATTCTTTACAAAAACCGGTTTTGTACCAAGAAATTCAAATCCAAGATATTCCACAAATTCAGCATTGGCCAATGGATGGTGGTGCTTTTGTAACCCTTCCTCAAGTGTATTCTGAAGATATTGATGCACCGGGAATTATGCAATCTAATCTAGGAATGTACCGCATTCAACTTTCGGGTAACGATTACCTCATGAACAAAGAAATCGGTTTGCATTACCAACTCCATCGTGGAATTGGTGTTCATCAAACAAAAGCAAATAAAAAAGGACAGCCTCTAAAAGTTAGCATTTTCGCTGGTGGTCCGCCGGCACACACGGTTTCGGCGGTGATGCCACTTCCCGAAGGCATCAGTGAAATGACATTCGCCGGCGTGCTTGGCGGCAGAAGATTCAGATACACTTATGAAGACGGATTTGCCGTTAGTACAGATGCCGATTTCGTCATCACAGGTGAAGTATATCCCGGTGAAAACAAACCTGAAGGTCCATTTGGCGACCACCTTGGCTATTATAGCCTCACCCACTCCTTTCCGCTGATGCGGGTGCACAAAGTGTATGCACGCAAAAATGCAATTTGGCCTTTTACTGTTGTTGGTAGACCGCCACAAGAAGACACTAGTTTTGGGCAATTGATTCACGAAATCACTGGGGAGGCAATTCCTAAAGAAATCCCCGGCGTGAAGGAAGTCCACGCCGTAGATGCTGCTGGCGTTCATCCCTTACTCCTTGCCATTGGTAGTGAAAGATATACCCCCTATAATCCTACCAAGCAACCTGCAGAACTGTTAACCATTGCCAATCACATTTTGGGAACTGGACAATTGAGTTTGGCGAAATTTCTTTTTATAACTGCTGATGATACCAATCAACTCAGCACTCATAATGAAGAAACGTATTTTAATTATATATTGGAAAGATTACATCTCGATAGAGATATACACTTTTATACCAACACCACCATTGATACACTTGATTATTCGGGAGATGGATTAAATACCGGAAGTAAAGTTGTAATTGCTGCTTATGGTGAAAAAATCAGGGAGCTCGACAAAGAGATTCC
>CAMBYC010000147.1 GCA_945871875.1 Sphingobacterium thalpophilum | reverse complement strand
ACCAATGATTTGTATGGGATATCTGCACGTTCTGCTACAGGAAGTCCATCCATATCTGCACGCAAACCAATACAAGGTCCTGGTTTGCCTCCTCTTAATATCGCAACTACACCAGTTTTTCCTACACCTGTTTTAACTTCTAAGCCTAATGATTTTAAATAAGTTGCAATATATTCTGCCGTTTTAAATTCTCTATTCCCCAACTCCGGATTTTGGTGAATATGTCTTCGCCATTCAATCACCTTGGGTAAAATGGCATCTGACTTTTGTGCAACTACATCTGATAATGATGTTTGTGCGTTGGATACTATTGAAATTAGTATAGTTGAAAGTAGTAATAGTTTTCTCATGTTTAGTAGTAGTTAGTAGTTAGTAGTTAGTTGTTAGTAGTTAGTAGTTAGTTGTTAGTTGTTAGTTGTTAGTTGTTAGTTGTTAGTTGTTTAAGGTTAGTTACGAATATAGATATTAAATAATGACCAAAATTAAATAAAATTTTAATGGGTCTCACTAATCTCTAATTACTAACAACTAACAACTAATTAAATTTAAAATTCCAAGTAACCGAAGGAATTACTGGAAACAATGAAACTTGTTTTGCCTGAATTTTCAATGTTCCTGCCGATGCACTGCCTTCTTGTGCGAAATAGATAAAATAGGGGTTTGCTCTACTGTAAACATTGTACAACCCAAAAACCCAACTGCTTTTTAGTTTTCTGCTAGAATACGGATTTGGTGTATATGTTGCTGATAAATCTAACCTGTGATAAGCCGACATTCGGTATTGATTTACAGCACTGTATTGTTGAGTTAGTAATCCTTCCACAAAATAAAATCTTTCTGGTAAAGAAATTGCATTGCCAGTTGCATACACAAATACTCCTGAAACCTTCCATTTCGGAGATGCTTCATAAATGCCTACAACCGATAAATCATGTCTTCTGTCATATTTTGCGGGATATTTATTTCCGCCATTTAAAGCATCAAATTTTCTCCAACTGTATGATAATGTGTAGCCTATCCATCCTGTAAATTTGCCTCTTGTTTTATTGATATACAACTCTGTACCATAACTCCAACCTCGCCCAAATACAAATTCTTCCTCCGTTTCCCTTGATGAAGGAGTATATCCAGCCCTGTATTCTATTTGGTTCTGCATATTTTTGTAATACACTTCAAGTGAGGTTTCAATTAGATTGTCTTTGAAATTCTTAAATATCCCTGTTGAATATTGCCAACTGATTTGTGGTTTTACAATATAACTGCTTGGCACCCAAATGTCTGTAGGTAGAGTTGATCCGTTATTGCTTACCAGATGTATGTATTGAAAATTTCTTGTTGCAGATGCTTTGAGCGATGTTTGCTCGTTTAAATTGTAACGTGCTGTAAATCTTGGTTCTAAACCCCCATGAAATTTAACTGTTTTATTGGCTCCATAAACGGTACTATCTAATTTGTTGCCGTTTGCATCTTTAACATATTTTGTGTAGGGTCCAATCTGCTGAAATCCACTAGCCCTCAATCCCACATTTACTTTGAGTTTGTTTGAAACCTCCCAATCGTCTTGTAAATACGCAGCCAATTCGTTGGCATATTTGCGCTGAGGGTTGGCTGGTTTGAAGATTAAACTGTCTTGACGCCCAGAAATTACTGAAGGTGTAAATCGATGGAAAATATAATGTGCCCCTAATTTGATTTTATGCTTTGGCGAAACAAAATAATCGAAATCAGATTTAAAAGTATAATCTCTTATTCCACTTTTTAAATTGATTGAAAAGAATTTTTGAATTGCTCCAAAATCAAAATTGTAATCGTTAAACACCAAACTGGTATTTGAAAATATCTTTTTACTGAAAATATGGTTCCATCTCACTGTCCCCGTTGCATTCCCCCAAGGAATTGCTATGTTGATTTCTTGTTTTGTATTGATAAAATTAAACACATCTCTTCCGAAATAGCCACTCAAAAACAAACGATCTTTATCTGAAAAACGATAGTTTAATTTTGTGTTGAGGTCATAAAAATAATAACCTGAACCATAAAAATTACTGGTTTTTGGTATAAACGGTTTTGTTAATACATCAATATATGTTCTTCTTCCAGAAATCATAAATGATGATTTCCCCTTTATAATAGGACCTTGTAACGACAATCTGGATGAAATTGTTCCGATTCCTCCCTCAGCCTGCAGCTTTTCCATGTTTCCATCTTTCATGGCAATATCTACCACGGAAGATAATCTGCCGCCAAATTGTGCCGGCATTCCTCCTTTGATTAACGATATATTTTTTATCGCATCACCATTAAAAACAGAGAAAAATCCAAATAAATGTCCTGGATTATATACCACCGCATCATCCAAAAGCAAAAGGTTTTGATCTGGTCCACCTCCCCGAACATACAATCCGCTATTGCCTTCTCCAGCATTTCTAACACCGGGCAACAATTGCAACGCTTTCATCGGATCTACTTCTCCAAAGATCACTGGCAGAGAACGGATTTTATTCATCGACAATTCAATTCTTCCCATTTGTGCTTGGTTCACATTATCATCTCTACGTTTTGATGAAATAATGATTTCCTGCGACAATGCAGATTGTGGCAACAAAGAAAAGTCAAAAGTCATATCTGTATTAAGATCTATATTTTTTTCGGTGGTAACAAACCCTACATAGCTAACAGTTAATGAATACTTTCCTTGTGGAAGGGTTATAGAATAAAATCCGTAAGTGTTGGAATTCACACCATATTTTATTGATTTCACTGCTATTCCTGCACCAATTAAAGTTTCACGTGATGATGAATCTTTAATAAATCCAGAAAGGGTAAACTTTTGTTGGGCATTTGCAGCGGAAACAATAAATAAAATATTGAATAATAAAACCAATCTCAATTTCATATAATAAACAACATTATTTCTTTCAACTTGTTCTAGAAAACAATGTTTCTATTTGTAAGCAATTGAATCAACTACTTCTCCGCAATGAAGCATGCCAGATTGGTAAGTTGGATGTTTTTTGCCTAAATATGGATTTTCAATTTCCGATACATTACTAAGCCAAAAACCTTCTTCGTTGTCGTGAAAAGCCATCGGACATTTTTGATAATATACCTTTTTTTTGTGGTATTGTGCATCTTGCAATAAACTATAAAGTTGGCGAGTGATATTGTTTAGCTGGATTCTTTTGTCAGAAATAGTTGAAGATTGTTGAGCTGCTTTTGCAAAAACATTTAATGAATCAAGGTTTGATTGTAATTTTTTAGCAAGAGAAGTGTCAGAAATAGATTTTAAGTCAATAGTATTAACAGTTGTATAAAAAGTTTCACTCGAAAGCAATGATGCAACAGAATCTGCTTCTACTAAGCTTGATTTTAAATTATAATAAGCTGAAAGCATGGAGTCAATAGCAATATTTGTAGAATCTGGGATTGAAACAGTAACGGAAGGTAAATTAATGGTTGATTCAGGAGAATTGGCAGGACTTTTTGTGTTATTACAGCTTCCCAATATGAAAATTATGATAACAAAGTAACAATATTTCATTTAAAAAAAATTTAGAGTAAAGATAGCACTAAATTTGCACCATAAAGAAATGTAAAGCATGTTAGCAGGTTTAGAGAATGTAGTTTTTGAATTTGGATCTAGGGTAATTGTTAAAGATGCCACTTGGCATATCCAGCCGGGAGAACGTATCGGATTGATTGGATACAATGGAACGGGAAAATCAACCATGTTGAAATTATTGGCTTCACAATATGCCCCTTCTCAAGGAACGGTTGTTAAAGCAAAGAATTTGCAAATTGGATATTTGCATCAAGATTTGTTGAGTTTTGATACCAACGAATCAATTTTAGAAGTGGCAATGGGTGCTTTTGAAAAAGTTAAGCAACTTGAAAAAGAGATTGAGCAATTAGGATTAGAATTAGAAAAAGAAGAAAACGAAGAGAAGCTGATTTTATATACCGACAAACTTGGTGAGCTTGAATTGGCTGGCGGATATACTATCCATCACCGTTCTGAAGAAGTATTACAGGGATTAGGTTTCTCAAATTCAGATTTACAAAGGCCTTACAAAGAATATAGCGGAGGTTGGAGAATGCGTGTTTTGTTGGCAAAAATGATTCTTCAACAACCTGATTTGTTGTTGTTGGATGAGCCTACCAACCACTTAGATTTACCTTCTATTGAATGGATTGAGAAATACTTGATGCACTACAACGGTGCAGTTGTGATTGTAAGTCACGATAAATATTTCTTAAACCGCATGGTTACAAAAGTGGTAGAATTGTACCAGCAGCAATTGCATTTTTATACGGGCAATTACGATTATTATGAAACTGAAAAAGCATTGCGGGTAGAATTGCAGCAACGAGCTTATGAAAACCAACAAGATTATATTCGCCAGCAAGAACGATTTATAGAGCGTTTTAAAGCAAAAGCTTCAAAGGCAGCTCAGGCACAAAGTGTGGTAAAACGATTGGAAAGATTGGATAAAATTGATGATGTAACAATTGAAAGACCAAGTTTGCGCATCAATTTTCAGGTAGACAAAACGCCTGGGAAAGTGATTTGTACATTGAAAAATTTGAGCAAATCTTTTGGAAACTTAAAAATTGTTGAAAATACTGAAGCTGAAATTGATAGAGGCGATAAAATTGCATTAATTGGTGCAAACGGAAAGGGAAAATCTACGGTATTAAGAATTATTGCAGATCGTGAAACATTTGATGGAGAAAGAATTTGGGGACATAATGTGGATGAAAGTTTCTACGCCCAGCACCAATTGGAAGCATTGGATCTATCTAATACTATTTTAGATGAAATGAAAACCGCGGGAAGTCAGAAAACAGAAATGGAATTGCGCACTTTATTGGGTTGTTTTCTTTTCAGTGGAGATGATGCAGATAAACGAATTAAAGTATTGAGTGGAGGAGAAAAAGCAAGGGTGGCATTGGCGAAAACAATCACCAGTAAGGCAAATTTTTTGATGCTTGATGAACCTACCAACCACTTAGATTTGCATTCTGTAGAATTATTGATTGAAGCGTTGAATAAATATGAAGGCAGCTTGATACTGGTTAGTCACGACCGTTATTTTATTTCCAAAACAGCCAATAAAATTTGGGAAATAGAAGACGGACAGATCAAAGCATTCAAAGGCAGTTATGATGAGTGGATAGATTGGAAAAACCGGATGAAGGCAAGAGATGCGGCAATGGCAAAACCGGTTGCTCCACCCAAAAAAGAGCAGGAGAAAAAGGAAAAAAAGGTTTCGGCACCCATTGATGTAAACAAGCAGAAGGAAGATAAAAAGCTTCAAAAGCGTTTTGCAGAAATCGAAGTGAAACTTGCAGATTTACAACATCAAAAATCAAAAGCTGAAGCATTGCTTGCAGATCCAGCATTGTTTTCTGATAAAAATAAATTTATAGAAGCAGAGAAAAATTATTCGAGACTTAAACTCGCTTTGCAACAAGTTGAATCTGAATATGAAGAAGTGTTTGAGCAAATTGTAAAAAGCGAAGGGTAAGGGGTTTTTGCCCATAACTTCTAACTATTTCTCTCTTCAGTTTGCCTTTTAATGTCATTGGAACGCCTAAATAGGGTGTTATTATATTTGATTGCTCAAGATTGAAGCTTGTTAGTCTATAGTGTACACCTTTTCGCGTTTACTTTTATCCTTTTCACCTCAATCTGATGCCTTAGTAGGCTTCACTTTTGAGTCAAATTGCTTTAATATCAAGCAAATCAGCTTCAATGTTAAATCGATCAGCTTCAATGTTGAGATTACTAGGCTTCACTTTTGAGTCAAATTGCTTTGATTTCAAGCAATTCAGCTTCAATGTTAAGGCGATCAGCTTCAATGTTGAGGTGATAAGGTGTGAACTATGCCCTAAAAGGGTTCTTCTTAGCATTATTTGGCTTAAAATATAGATGTTCGACTCCTTCGGAGTCGTATCTAATTAAATATTTATTCTATAAATATTTGACCACTTCGTGGTCAGTAATTAATTAAAACTATATTCAGATTGGTAGATGTATTCTTTTTCAAATAATAAATAATTATCGCCAAATATGTATTAACAAAATTTAAAGGAGTTCTTTAAAGAGCCACCAGCTATATCAATTTAGAATAAGGAATTAAAATTTAGGAATTTATAACTTGATTCCTAATTCCTAAATCTTAATTGATATAGATAAACCCTCTTTTATATATTTAACCGTTTGCACAATTTGCTCTTCAGTAGTATATCTTCCCAAACTAAAACGAATAGCATTTGCTGCCATATTCTCACTTAACCCCATTGCAATTAAAACATGTGAGGGTTCAATGGATGCAGATGTGCAGGCTGAACCTGATGAGATGGCAACATGTTTACTTAACCATTTGATGATTTTTGTACCACTAGGATTTATAAATAGAATGTTTGCTACATTGGGAAGCAACTGGTTTAGATTGCCATTTAGAATAATGTTATTGTCCTCCAACAAATGGTTCAATAGTAAATTTCTTAGTGATAATATTCTTTTTGATTCATCTTGTAGTTGAAATTTACTTATTTCACAAGCTTTTCCAAACCCAACTATACCCGGTACATTTAAAGTTCCACTGCGCATTTTTCTTTC
>CAMBYC010000146.1 GCA_945871875.1 Sphingobacterium thalpophilum | reverse complement strand
TTCCGAGGTGGAAGATCTGTAACTTCTAGCGGAGTTAAAGGGAACGATCAAATTTATTATATGGGAACCACTGGTGGTGGTGTTTGGAAAACCATTAACGCCGGTCAATCTTGGTTCAACATCTCCGATGGTTTTTTTACCACAGGTTCTATTGGTGCTGTAGCCGTTTCAGAATCTGACCCTAACGTAGTTTACGTTGGTGCCGGCGAACACGCACCACGTGGCGTTATGACTTCCTATGGCGATGGCATATACAAATCAACCGACGCCGGCAAAACCTGGAAAAAAATTGGCTTAGAACTAACCCGTCATATTGCTAATATCCGCATTCATCCTAACAATCCTGATGTCGTTTATGTTGCCGCTCAAGGTGCTTTGCACGGTCCTTCAGAAGATCGTGGAATCTATAAATCTAACGATGGTGGGATTTCTTGGAAAAAAACACTGTTTGTTGACAACAATACTGGTTGTGTTGAATTAAGTCTAGACATGAAAAATCCCCGAATTTTATACGCAGCAATGTGGGATCATCGTCGTCTTCCTTGGGAAGTTCATTCTGGTGGTGCAGGTTCTGGTTTGTATAAATCTGTTGATGAAGGCAATACTTGGACTAAACTCTCAAAAGGCTTACCTGAAAAATTGGGCAAAATGAGTATTGCCGTTTCTAGGGCTAATTCAGATAAAGTTTTTGCACTTATCGAAAGTGATACCCAAAAAGAGACTGGCGGATTGTTTGTTTCAAATGATGGAGGGGCCTCTTTCAGCATAGCAAGTAAAGACCATCGCCTAACCCAACGTGCTTGGTATTATATCGAAATGTTCTTAGATCCGAAAGACGAAAACACTCTATATGTATTGAATTCACCGGGTTTGATGAGTAAAGACGGAGGAAAATCATGGACAAATATCCGTGGCACACATGGCGATTACCATCAAATTTGGATCAATCCAGATAATAACAAAAATTTAATTGTATCAAATGATGGAGGTGCTGCTGTTAGCTTTGATCAAACTAAAACTTGGTCATCACAAAACAACCAACCTACCGCACAGTTTTACAGGGTAAATGCCGACAATCTTTTTCCTTATAATGTTTATGCCGGACAGCAAGACAATACTTCTGTAAAAATCAAAAGTAGAAACCCAAGTGGATGGGCAATTGGCGAAAAAGATTGGAGCAATAGTGCAGGTGGTGAAAGTGCGTTTTTAGCATTTGACCCAAATAATCCACGTTTTGTAATGGGAGGGTCTTACCAAGGAACTGTTGAAATATTAGATGCAAACCTAAGTGAAGGCAAAAATGTGATGCAAGCACCCATCCAATATCAAGCATTGATGCCCAAAGAAATGAAATACCGTTTCAATTGGAATGCTCCCATTATTTATTCTCAACACGAACCAAATGCCTTTTTCCATGCTGGAAATATATTGTTTAAAACGACTAATTTGGGTAAAAGTTGGAAAGCTATTTCTGGCGATTTAACTCGAAATGACATTACCAAACAAGGTATTAGCGGAACCCCATATACTAATGAAGGTGCCGGTGGTGAAAATTATGGTACCATTTCCTACGTATCAGAATCTCCGCTTGAAAAAGGAATTCTTTATACAGGGAGTGATGACGGGTTGGTTTACATTACTAGAAATGGAGGCGAAAGTTGGACAAACATCACACCTGCTGGATTGGAAGAATGTTTGATCAATAGCATAGAAGTTAGTCCACACGACAAAGCCACCGTTTATATTGCAACTACTAGATATAAAGTAAACGATTTTTCACCAAGCCTATACAAATCAACCGATTATGGAAAAACTTGGACAAAAATCATCAATGGAATTTCACCAACTGCTTACACCCGCGTTGTGAGAGAAGACAATAAGCGCAAAGATTTATTGTATGCCGGCACTGAAACTGGATTTTATATTTCTTATAATGGAGGCCAAAATTGGAAACAATTGCAATTGGGATTGCCCATAACACCAATTACTGATCTTAAATTACATCAAAACGATTTAATTGCATCTACGATGGGAAGATCATTTTGGATATTAGATGATATCGAAGTATTAAGACAATTTGATGCATCGTCTACATCAACCTTTAAAATATTTTCACCAGAAGATGTAATAAGAACCTCATCAGCTAGTTCTTTAGATGAAGTTGCAGATGTGGATGCAGTTTTCGTGCCTTCAGTTTCTTTAAGCGGAACCAATCCGTCTTCAGGAGCAGTTTTGTATTACCAATTGCCAGAAAATTATAATGATTCATTAATTACATTAGAAGTATTCAACAGCAATAACCAGTTGGTAAGATCATTTTCATCAAAAGAAGACGATGATTTTGTTGGTTTCCCGGGCGGACCGTCTCCTCATGCAGTGCTTCCAACACGCAAAGGCTTAAATAGGTTTGTATGGGACTTGAGAGGAGAGGCAATAACTGGTGTACCAACTGTTTTTATTGAAGGTTCTTACGATGGTTATAGAGTTGCTCCTGGCACCTATACCTTTAAATTGAAATCTGGGATACAAACATTAACCACAAAAGTTAATTTGTTACCACATCCTCAATTGACTTTCTCAACAGCAGATTATGCTGCCCAAGAAAATTTAATGAAGTCAATCTGTGATGAAGTAACACAGATTCATAACGAAGTTTTGCAGATCAGAAAAATTCGCAGCCAACTTAAAGAAACATCAAGTTTGTTGAAAGATAAAACTGGTTCAGATTCAATTTGTAAAAAAGCAAGTTTATTGGCAACAGAACTTCAAAATTGGGAAGATGAAATCGTGCAAAATAAGGCTAAATCTAATGATGATGTAATCAATTATGTAAACAAATTAACTGCTGATTATATCTTTGTTAAAGGTGAAATGGATAACAATATCCCTTACGTAACTGATGGTCAACAACTACAATTTGATGTGTTACACCAAAAATGGATGTTGTTAAAAGCAAAAGAAGATACTTTAAAACAACAAATCAAATTGTTGAACGATGAAATTGCTAAAGCAAATTTTGGAAGGATAATACTATAACTAATAGCAGAAATCAAAAATAAAAAAACTGTCGCCTCTTGGAAATATTCCTTTGGGCGACAGTTTTTTATGTTATATGAATGTGTTAATATCCCAAATTACACAGTAGAAAAATTGAAAAGATTTATTTCAAAGGCCCCCAATTTCAGCTGGTGTATTATGAATATTATAGAATGGCTTTAGCCAAAATTTTGCATAAATTCTTCTGTTGCTTAATCTGTTTTTATCTCTTTTCTACTACTTTACTATAGATTTTTTCATCGATAGCCTTTTCATTTTTGGCAATGATAACTGTTGCAACACTATTTCCAATAAAGTTGATGATAGCCCTTCCTTCACTCATAAATCGATCTACACCAATTAAAAGTGCCAATCCTTCAATAGGAATAATTTTAATAGCTGCTAATGTGGATGCAAGCACAATAAAACCACTGCCCGTTACGCCAGCAGCGCCCTTACTTGTTAACAGCAATACCCCAATTATTGTAAGTTCCTGACCAATACTCAGTTGAATATTAAAAACCTGTGCAAGAAAAATGATTGCCATACTCAAATAAATGGTAGTTCCATCAAGATTGAAACTATATCCCGTAGGAATTACCAATCCTACCACTTCTTTTTCACAACCCGCATCTTCCAGTTTTTTCATTACAGAAGGAAGAACGGCTTCACTGCTACTGCTTCCCAGCACAATAAGTATCTCTTCCTTTAAATAACCCAACAATTTCCACAAACTAAATTTATAATATCTACAAATTAAGTTCAATACTACAAAAATGAAAATGAACCCTGTTGCGTAAAATGTTAACATCAATTTACCTAACAATGCCAAACTTGTGAAACCAAATTTCCCAATAGTATAAGCCATTCCACCGAAAGCCCCAATGGGACTGAGTTTCATTACAATTTTCAAAATATTGAAAAGCACTTTGTTGATAGATTCAAAACTCCTTGCAATAGATTGGCCTTCATTTTTCATCCAAGACAAGCCAATTGCAAACAAAATACTAAAAAACAATACTTGTAAAATATCACCTTTAGCAAAAGCATCAACCACATTAGAAGGAACAATATGGGCAAAAAATTCGCCCCAATTCATATTCTTAGCTTGTTCAGCATATTGTTCTACTTGAACACTAGATTTTTGTGAAATTTCTTGACTTACACCTGCACCAGGTTTAACAATATTGGCAACAATGATACCGATAACCATGGCAAGTGTTGTTACAACCTCAAAGTATAAAAATGCTTTTCCTCCAACACGACCTACTTTTTTAAGATTTCCAGCCCCAACAATACCGGCAACAATGGTGAAAAATATGAGAGGCGCAATCACCATTCTAATCATGTTGATGAAAGTATCGCTTATTAGCTTTGCTGTTGGAGCAAATGCAGGAAAGTAATAACCAACGGCAACCCCTAAAGAAATACCAATAATAACTTGTACGTACAATATTTTAAAAAATTTCATAAAAGCCGCTTTGCGATGAAGATAATAGAATTTTAAGTTCCTAACCAATAGAAACGAAATGTATGTCGATAAATATTAAAGTGTATACTAATGAGACACTTAACAAAACTACTTTGTATCACCCAATGATTTCACATTCATAAAAAAGAATGCAGCCGCATATTTTGAAGTTTCCTTATTAGAATGGGCAACTCCAGGAACAGTGGCTAAGGTCCAATTGAATGTTGATTTTGCTTCTTTTGCTTTAGTTTGGCAGAATTTATAAAAGTAATTTCCCCTTTCAAAGCGCGACATACCTTGTTTGTCGTATTCACCCCCCGTATTAAAATCTGGACTTGTTCTGTCTAAATCTGCTTCCCCAAGGATTATGAATACAGGCGTTGCAAAAGCTTTTGACAAATCATTTTGCGAAACAGGACTATTTTTTAAGCCAAAAGGAAAATCGATTTGATTGTCGGGGAGCGTGTACCAACCTGCATTTGCAGCCATTGCTTTGATAACCCTGTTTTTGGGTTCAAAAAATAAAAACCGATGCACAAATTGTGAACCAGCAGAATGCCCAGAAAGATAATATCCTTGGGCAATGTTTCCAGTTTGCTTTTTTACAAAGTCAAAAATTGGCTCAATAACGGAGAAAGTCCAATCTTTATTAGGAGTAAATTTATTTTTCTTTACATCAAATACATTACCAAGATTGTATTTATCCGCTTTAGGGTAATCTTGTTGTGAAAATTCAGGAGCAACAACGATACAATTATACAATTTTGCAGTTTCTATCCAATCATCTAAATAGGCAGATGGATTTCTTTTTGCACCGTGCAACATTATTATAATGGGTAAATTAACCGTAATTTTCGAAGGGCTATAATACCAAACTTTCAAAGGTTTGTTTTTCGTGATGCCACCATCAGAAAACATAAAAAATTGCTTGCCAGAATCAGCCAAATTAACTTGTGATTGACTGTTAAATGCAAACAATAAACATATTATAAAAAAAATATTTTTCATAGCTTCAAGATACTATTTTCATTAGTTTGATTAACATTTTTTTAACAAAAACATTTAGTATTGATTAAAATAGCATCAATAATGAAAAAAAATTATAAGTTAAACAAATAAAAAACCCAGACAAATTTGTCTGGGCTAATAGTTAAAAAAAATTAATTTTTAACTATTCAATATTGATGATTTTTTTAAATAATCTTGATCGGGATAGTATATAAATAGCATGTTACCATCTTTTATTTTATTTATGATGGGCTTATTTAATGATTCAGGAAGAGCGGGACAACCCCAGCTTCTACCTAAAAAACCAAGTTGGTAAATTGTAGATTCACTTGCATAGCCGGCACCATGCATAACAATTGCTCTTTCCAAAGCTTTATTGTTAATGCCATTTTCGGTTCCTTCCAATCTTAATGAATATCCATTAGAACCTTCATAAGTATTGCGAGTTATATAGAAACCAAGGCTACTTTTATAAGAAGACTCTTCATTAGAAAAAGACCTAGCATATTCTTTACCTGAATTTTTTCCATGGGCAACCAATGTTTGAAACAATACACTTTTGGTTTTTAAATCAACTACATAAAGTCTTTTTTGAGATGAAGATTTTTCAAAATCAATAATAGTAATAATGCTATCAGCATTTATTAAATTTTGATTTCTAAGTTTTGAAAAGCCTTTCATTGCTAATGCAAATGTGTTTAAAGGAAGGCCAACGTAAGACAATTTTGCAGCGGAATAAATTAAATTGATTTCTGACGATTCTTTTTCAATTGACTTTAAAACTTTCTTGTGAATTGGAATTTTAAAGCTTGAATCATTTGCATTTATTTTATTAAATACGGCCAAAATAAATGCAAGTAAAAAACAAATAATTGCTTTTGTACTAGCTGATGTTAGTTGCATTTGTAGGGGTTTGGGATTAAAAGGGTACAATTTTATCAAACGATTTAGTTTATGTAAAATTGTAATTGTTTAGCTGCAATTCCTAATCGAAAGTTGTATAATTATGGTAATTAACATTTTATGAAAAAATATTTTTTAATATTTTTATGATTTGATTCATAATAATATCAACTAAAAGTCAGGTTTTAAAGGGATATAGATTATTTTATCTAAATATTCTCAATGAACAACCACTTTATTTTGCAAGTTTTTATCAAAACAATTGGGTTATAATTTAACAAATTGAAATCATCATTTGCAGTAATTTATAGCAATTTAAATTACATAATTGTTGAGCATTTTAGATGATTACAATATTATGCTAT
>CAMBYC010000145.1 GCA_945871875.1 Sphingobacterium thalpophilum | reverse complement strand
TTGCCACGAATATTTCTCGGCATTTTGACGCGCCTTGGCTGCAACACTTTCGCGTAATTGTTGGTCTTCTATTAATTGACGAATAGCGAGGGCTATTTCACTAGGATTTTCGGGGTCAAACAAGGTGCCAGCACCGTCTAATAGTTCGGGCAAACTACTCTTGTTCGAACATGCAATTGGAAGACCTGACGCCATTGCTTCTAGCAGAGTAATTCCAAAAGCTTCGCAGCCCGAGGCAAAAACAAAAACGTCAGCTTGGGCTAGGTGATTCGGAAGCGAATACTGCGGTACAAACTCGAGCTGCTTTACAAATTTCCCCGTCGAATCTGATTTTAAAATTTGTTCGTTAAGCTTTTTTTGTGCTTTACCGCTTCCTCCACCCACAAGGGTAAGCGTAATGTTAAACCCTTCATTTCTCAACAGCTCTGTGGCTCGGACCACGTGCCATTGGTTCTTATACAAAGCCGCATTGGAAACATAGAGGCAATGTATGGGATTATCGCCCGTGGGCCAAAGCTTGTCTCGGTGTACACATCGAAAATTTTCCCCTACACCGTGAGGAATAATCTTGAAGTTTGCAAGCTGCCCGCAAGACTTCTGAATAACCCTTGCCGCATGATTGGTAAGGAAAACAGCACCTTCAGCGCGCCTGAATGAGGCATTCTGCAACCAAAGAATAACTAGCAACCGAACCCGCTCAACACCCCAGGGATAATTTTGCATTATTCCAGGTTCGTACGAGAGCAAGTCTTGGCTCAACACTACCTGTGGAGAGAAGCGACAAAGACTTGATGAGTCTAGTGTTAATAGTGCATCACAATAATTGTTTTTAAGCTCTATTGTTAACTTACGGGCTTGCCAATAAACTTGCCCGACCAAAGAACCATTGAGCAACTTTGGCGAATGCTTGATTAACCACGTCTCGTCGGGCAACATATCAAGCAACTTCTCGTGTGACCAAATATGAATTTCCAAAATACCGAATTTAGAAATATCTAAATTTGATATTAAGCCCTTTACGTGTGCGTAAGACCCCCCGGAACGACACCGAGACGCATCTATCCCGATAATGTATTTCACAAAAAAAAATTTGTCATTATACAAAGGGTTGTGCTCAACTAATAAGTGCAATATTTGGCAACAAACGGCAAGAAGGCCTGTGTGGGACTTTTATGCATTTTGAACGAGCGGTTCAATCTTTGTATTGCAGATTAGAAAAACTACCCCGATTTGGCACTTTACACTTGAACTATAATTCTAATTAATTTTCATACAACATTCTAACCATATATTTCATGATAATAGTTTGGAATGTCAGTTGAAAATATCATATCAAAATCTATTTAAAACCGATAACAATGAAGCCGCAGACCTTTCAGGATCTATTCTTTTCGCTAACTCAAAACTTCGATCTCCCATTAACTTTAACTCAGCATCTGTAGAGTTTACAAATTCCCTTAATGCATTGTACAAAGAATAAACATTACCGCGTTCAAAAAGGTACCCATTGTAACCGGAAATTAAAAATTCAGTTGCCGATCCGCATCCTGTACTCAATAAAAGTGGCATACCTAACTGACAATATTCTTGTACAACAACCCCCCAAGGTTCAAGATAACTAGGTAAGCATGCTATTCCACCAAGCGACAATTCGTCTCTTAATTTATCTGGTTGCAAAAATGGAATTATAATAATATTTTCATTCGATAATTTGTCCAAATCGGCTTTTAACTCACCGTCCCCAATAAGGTACAAAGGCCATAACTTTTGAATTTCACTTTCAAGCATGTTATATGCCTCAATTAACAATAATATTGATTTTTCATTAACAAACCTACCTACAAAAACAAATCTTTTTCCAAATATGGATTTTTCCAAAAAAACCTTAGAGTCCGCTGAATACAGATCAAAAATGACTTTATCAATGCCATAACCAAAGTAATTTGCATAAGCCATCTGAGGTTTCCCACTAAGCCATAGAAAATCAAACAAACTTTGATAACGAAACTTAAAATAAAATCGACCAAAAAACTGTCTCCACGAACCTTTCAATTGATCATCAATTCCGGCTAAAACCTTAACGCTAGGATTTCTTTTTCTATACTTCTTGCATGCATTAATATAACCATAGTCCATCCAACCTGAGACTACGACTAGGTCGGCATGGCGTCTAACTAACAAATTAAAAATATCCTCAGTACAGCACTTACTCCTTTTATGATAAAAAACACCATCTAATTCACTAACAACGTATTTAGAAGAGTTTAAATTCTTCCGGTCCCAATAAACTACATTAATATTAACATTTTCTAACTTCACTAATTCTTTCAATGTGGCTTCGACATATCCAGTAATTTCAGACCATAAAAAAAAGATAGAAATGCTTTTTTGGTGGAATTTCAACTTATCCATAATCTCAATACAAACATTTAAAAAACATTATGTTAAAATCTCCAAAAATATTTTGGATTTATCAAATACAAAATCTCTCAAATAGATCAATGATTTTGACATTTCCAAACTGTTCCAGTTTAAAATCCGAATTCTTTTGAGAATCTCATCCTTTTAGTTAGATTTTAAAATTTCTAAAAATAGTCTATTTGAACTATTCCTAAACATTTATTAAAAAATAAATTTTCTTACAATAGCGTTAAAGTATTGAAATTAATGATGCAGCTGAAAGTTTTGGTGTAATTCGTTTAGCAAGGGTTCTACTATTGCAACCCATTAAAACTATATCATCAAAGTTCATGCTAAATACTTGTTTTAAAGTATCCGCTAAACTTTGAGAATTAACTTCATCTATTTTAAAACCATTAAAACCATTAATTAAAAAAGCGTTTACTGCACCAACATTTCCTGAGCAAATTAGTAACCGTCCAGCACATGCAAGTTCATGAACAACAACACCCCAAGGCTCATAAACGCTTGGCAAAATAAAAATACTAGATGAAACCAATTCATCACGAATTTTATTTTGATCCAAAAATCCCAAAAAATCGACATTTTCAGTGTTCTGAAATTTCTCATATAGAGAACCTGATCCAATTACTTTTAATCTCCAACCTGAAAGTTCTTCCTTATTAAATCCCCGCCAACATTTTATTAGAACATCAAATCCTTTTGATCTTTCTAAACGACCAATAAACAATATTGTTTTATTAAACTCATTCGGATTTAATGGCGGAACGCTATTAAACAACTCAAAATCACAACTATATAAATTATTGATAATTGAATTTGAAGAATAACCAAGTGCTTGTGCTAAAGCATATTGCTGCTCACCTGGAACCCAAATATGCGAGAAATATGGCTTATACCAAAAATAAGATAATAATAATTTGATATATGTTTTTAAATTATTTTGCCATTGTGTATCCATACCTGCTACAATTGGAATTAAAGCTCGGTACTTTTTTGCTATTTTCAAATATAGCTTATCCATTCTCCCTGAAACATAAATAATATCAGGACTGATTGATTGAATAAGACCTGCAAGTTTATGAAAACACAATTCAGAACGATTAAAATGAGTAACTCCATCTGTAAAACTAGGCATATACACTGTATTCTTTTTTTTATCCCATGAAACCACATACACTTTAAAACCAAAATCCTCAACTAAGGATTTGATAACTGATTCCATGTATGGCATCATTTCAGAATATAAGAAAACAATGGACTTCATAAATAATTAATCATATTTAATGCTCTTTGTGTCTGAATAACCGCATTTTTATTTGTCAAAATAAATTCTCGTGCCTGAATTCCCTTAGCTCTTCGTGTATCTTCATGATCTTTAAATATTTCAATAATTTTTTCTGACATGCTCTCTGAATTGCTTTCATTAAATATATAACAGTACTCAAAGTAGGAATCAGGAATTCCATGAAGTTTAAACATTGCAACTGGAATTCCAGAAGCGAAATACTCCATTACCTTGGAAGGAAAAGAATAATAGTTAAAATCCCCATGGTTATACCTAGGATTAATAAGTAAATCTGCACTTCTCTGTAAACTTATTGTGTCTAACCTACTAAGTAATCCAAAGTACTTAACTCTATCATCGCGTTTGGTATATGCCTTAAGAATGGACAATCCATCGTCACCTTGTCCACAAACCCATAATCGATAATTAGAATCTTGTATAAGACTAAATGCATTAAGCAAAAGATCAAAACCATACTCTATTGCAAGAGATCCAGTGTAAGCAATAACTGTAGTGTTTTCTTCTTTAGGAAACAGTTCAATGTTTTCTTCAACCTTATCATAAAGGCCCTCCATTACTAAATAAGGTTTATTTAAAATGGGCAATTTATTTTTCATATCATGTGTAAGAAGAATAAAATAATCGACTTTTTTGAGACTCATGTCAACTAATCGCTTCTCAACTATACCAATAAAAAAAATCTTTAATAAATTACTTGTCCAAGGTTTTTCTTTTAAATCAGTAATAATTAAACAAAATTTGAAATTGTACTTTCTCTTTAAATTTAAAATTGACGCAATGTATTCGTAATTCATAGAATACAAAATCACTGTAACGTCATATTTATGATTTAAAATTTTTTTTAATTCTTTTTTGATTTGAAAATAATACCAAAACTGTTTAATGAAAGGAATATTAAGTACGCTTGTCTGAATAAATTTTACGTCATTAATAAAAATATTTTGTGATTTATAAAACCATTTACTACTTCTTTTGGGATAGCTACTTAGAAATGGCGAAGTAAGTGATTGAATATTTTGAATATTTTTACAAAGCCCTTTAATAAAGGACCATTGATAATTATTTGCCGCAGATTGAATAACACTTTTGGGGTCTTTTTCTAGTATTTTATACATATCTGGAAGCAAAAACCCTCCAACAAAAATTATTGATTTAGACATCTAAAATATAATGTATTGTAAGTACCCCTTTTTCCAGACAGGTTTAAAGTGTTAAGTTAAGGTTGAATTTGTTGTTTCCATTCGGTAGGTGTTCGGTTCTGTAGGGCTTCATGGGGTCTTCGTTCGTTGTATTCTTCGATCCATTCTTCGGTGAGGGCTCTAACCTCGCGGATATAGTTGAACAGGTAGGCGTCAAGGATGGCTTCGCGGTACACGCGGTTGAATCTTTCGATGTAACCGTTCTGCATGGGCCTACTGGTTGAATAAATTGAATCTCAATTTCATGTTCCTTGCACCACCACTCAAACTCTTTGGAAGTGAATTCAGGGCCGTTGTCAGTTCGGATAACAGTAGGCTTGCCACGCCAAGCGATAACGCTCTCCAGGGTCCTTATAATACGTTTGGAGGATAGCGAAGTATCGATCTCAATGGCCAAAGCTTCCCGTGTACAATCGTCCATGACGTTAAAGGTTCGGAATTTGCGTACCCCCATGATGCTATCACTCATAAAATCCATGCTCCAACTATGATTGACAGCTATTTGCCGTTTGGTGGCAGGGCCCAGCCTTTTTTTGAGAACAGGTCCCACAAAAGCTCGTTATACATCGCTAGATCAGCGTACATCCTCTTGAGGCGCGAATGCTCCTCTTCCAAGGTATTTAGTTTCTGTTCATCGGACACATCCAACCCCCCGTATTTGCCCTTCCACTTGTAAAAGGTGGCGGGTGCGATGCCCATTTCTCGGCAGATGACCCCGGTGGCTATACCGGATTCATGCTTTTGAAGGGCCTGTACGACTTGAACTTCGGTGAATCGTGATTTTTTCATGGTAGTTTAAAACTAAAGAAATTTCTCTACTTTTAAACTGTCTGCTTTTTAGGGGTACTTACAGTATTATTATAGAATAAATTCTAATATGAAACCATGAAAATTAGGAATATCCGAAATATTTGAAGTATTTAATTAATTAAAACCAAGATATTGAGATAATTGTAACGGATAAAAAAAATAAATCGTCATTCAGGCTAAGTGTTTTATAAATACCCCTAAAATTCAGAAAATTTGAAAGTAGAGAAATTCCTTTAACTCCTAAAAACATGAAAAAATCATGATTTAGCGAAGTTCAATTTGTTCATGCCTTTAGGAAGCATGAATCCGGTGTAGCCACCGGGATATAACCGTTAAATGGGCATTGTACATGCCAACTTTTGATAAGTGGATGGCTAAATACGGAGGTTTGAATGTGTCCGATGTCGAGAAACAAAAAGCCCTCGAACAAGAGCATTCGCGCTTCAAAAGGATATAAGCCGATCTGGCGATGGATAAACAGATTATGACTGACCTGTTCTTAAAAAAAAGGCCGGGCCTCTGCCACCAAGCGGCAAATAGCCGTCAGGCATAACTAGAGCATTGATTTAATAATGATAGCATCATGGGGGTACGCAAATTCTGAACCTTCAACGTCATGGACGATTGTACCCGGGAAGCCTTCTTGGCCATTGAAATCGATACATCCCTATCCTCCAAGCGCACAAAAAGGACCCCAGAATGCGTTATCGCATGGCGAGGCAAGCCTCGGGTTATCAGAACCGATAACGGCCCTGAATTCATATCCAAAGAATTTGAGTGTTGGTGCAAGGAACAAGACATTGAGATTCTATTTATTCAACCAGCAGACCAATGCATAACGTTTACTTCAAAAGATTCCAATGAGTGTACAGAGAAGCCATTCTGAACGCCTACCTGTTCAACTAAATCCGCGAGATCTGAGTCATCTCCGAAGAATTGATTGAAGAATACAACAAACGAGGAACACGCGAGGGCCTAAAGAACCGAAAACCCTCCGACTAAAAGAAACAAATTCCACCTTGAAGGAACACTTTGAACCTGTCTAGCAAAAAAAGTATTTACAATTTTGAGATCAATAAAATATAAATCAAGTTATACTATACGATTTTTGGTATGAATAAAATGATTTGTTTAAACCACT
>CAMBYC010000144.1 GCA_945871875.1 Sphingobacterium thalpophilum | reverse complement strand
ATTTTCAACACATCTAGAATATGAGAATCGCATTATTTTCAGACATTCATGCCAATCTTCCTGCGTTAGAAGCTTTTTTTGCCAGTATAGATGCCCAAAACCCCGACGCCGTTTATTGTCTCGGCGATTTGGTAGGCTATAACATTTGGCCAAATGAGGTCATCAACGAAATTAGAAAAAGACGCATCCCAACTATTGCGGGTAATTATGATCAAGGTATTGGCTTAATGGTAGATGAATGTGGATGTGCCTATAAAACCGATTCAGAGAAAGATATGGGTAAAATCTCTATATCTTATACCAACCACCTTGTAAAACCCGAGGAAAGAGCATATTTAAGAACCCTTCCATCACATATCAACATTGAATTTCAGCTGAATAACGATAAACTGAATATCTTGTTGGTACACGGTAGTCCGAGGAAAATAAACGAATATCTTTTTGAAGATAGAGAGGAAAAAAGTTTGTGGCGCATTATGGAACAGGCTGATGCAGATGTGTTGTGTTTTGGACATACCCACAAGCCATATCATAGAATATTGGCTTCGACAGAAACGGAGGTTCCTCAGTACAGACATGCAATCAATATTGGGTCTGTTGGTAAACCCAAAGACGGTAATCCTCAAGGTGGATATGTAATCATCACCATTAACCAAGATGCATCCAACCTGTCAAGAGAGGCTATAAAAGTTGAGTTTATTCGATTTGATTATGATGTAGCCAAAGCGGCAAAAGCAATTATTGATAGTCCGTTACCTGATGAATATGCGGATATGTTAATAAAAGGACAATGAAATTAATTATTAATTATTATTTAAGATTTAGGAATTAAGGAAGTGGTTATTTTGTTTTAATTTATTTATAAAATTCATTAAATTGTATTCATGAATAAAACATACACTTTTGGAATTATTAATTATAATTTAAGATTTAGGAATTAAGGAATTAAGGAAGTGGTTATTTTGTTTTAATTTATTTATAAAATTCATTAAATTGTATTCATGAATAAAACATACACCACGTTAATTATCGCTGCAGCTATAATTATTGCTTCTTTTATATTGATCAATGGATATAAATATCGTTTTCAATCGGCACAAACGGTTTCGGTGGTTGGAAAATCTGAAGTAGATTTTGAAAGCGATTTGGTTGTATGGGAAGGCAGTTATGTAAGGAAATCGGCAGATCTAAAATCGACTTATTCTAGTTTAAAAGCAGATGAACTCTTAATTAGAGGATATCTTAAAGAAAAAGGAATTCCAGATTCTTCCATTGTTTTTAGTGCCGTCAATCTTGAGCAGCAATTTAGAACGGTGTATGGAACAAACGGTGAAGCCAAAGACAATATTTTTGCCGGTTATGCATTAACTCAAACGGTTAAAATTGAATCAAAAGATTTAAATCGTATAGAACAACTTTCCCGCGAAGCTACAGAGCTCATCGAAAAAGGAATTGAGTTGAATTCATTTCCGCCCCGATATTACTACACCAAACTTTCCAATTTAAAAATGGATTTGTTGTCGAAGGCATCAGCAGATGCTCAAAACAGGGCCTTCTCCATTACCAGTAGCGTTAACAGTTCTTTAGGCAAATTGAAAAAAGCCGATATGGGCGTTTTTCAAATTACCGGTAGAAATTCCACAGAAGAATACAGTTATGGCGGATCTTATAATACCAGCGAAAGATACAAAACTGCATCGATTACTATTAGAATGGATTATTTGTTGGAGTAAAAAGGTTTAACATAAATTAAACCTTTAGATATCATACATAGAAATAAATTCAAGTGAACCTCATTATTTACAAAAAATTGATTTAATGTAATAACTTTGTAGTTACTATCTATAATTATACTATGCATATATCCGTAATATCCATTGGAAACTCTAAAGGAATAAGACTTGGTAAGACTTTGCTTGAAAAGTATAATATAAAAGATTCTGTTGAGGTTATTCTTGAAAAAAATTATATCATAATTAAACCAACTAGCTCACCAAGAAAAGGATGGGAGAAAGCATTTAAAAAAATGCACGAAAGTGGAGATGATAAACCTTTAATGAAAGATTTTTTTGAAGACGAAAATCTTGAAGAATGGTCTTAAATCAATATCAAATCGTTTTGGTGAATTTAGACTCTACCATTGGCAGTGAAATGAAAAAAACTCGTCCTTGTTTAATCATTTCTCCAAATGAAATGAATAAATATTTGCAGACAATTGTAATTGCTCCAATGACGACTAATTCTAAACCATATCCAACAAGAGTTGAAGTTAAAAACAACAATACAACCGGTTGGGTGGTTCTTGACCAAATAAGAACAATAGACAGAGGAAGAATATTTAAATGTTTTGACATAATAACAGAAAAAGAAATTCAAAAAATTAAGTCAACTATCCAAGAAATCTATGTTGATTGATTCCAAACTTAAAATGAATAATCTTATGTTTTATGAGTTTATTTTATAATTGAATAACACTTTTTTCTTCTTAAACAACGCCGATATGGGTGTTTTCCAAATTACCGGCAGAAAACCCCATACAAAAAACAGCCGGAAGTTTTCACCTCCGGCTGTTTTAATTGTAATTGTTGCGTTTTACCGCACCAAATCTTAGTTGTTAAACAAATAACGAATACCAAACTGAATCTGGTAAACATCATCTAATGTCTTAGACTTTACAAAAGCATCTTGTAACATTACTGTGCTTCCGTTTACAACTTGTGTTGCCAATCTAAAGATCGGCTCACCAGCTGATGTACGTCCACGGTAGTTTAACGGCAAGTTGGTAGTATTAACATAACTTACACCCTGCGTGTTACTAATTAAGTTTGCAACGTTTAAAATATCTACACGGAATCTGATGGTATTAGATTTTTTGTTTTTACCAGTTTTTACAAAGAAATCTTGCTCAGCACTGAAATCTAATCTTGTTAACCAAGGGAAAGCTCCACCATTACGCTCAGCATAATTTGCTCTTCTATTTTTCAAGTAAGGATGATTTGCGATATATTTTTCGTAAGCAATTTCTTGATCAAGTTTAGAGAAAGTCTTTGTTCCTGACGTATACTGCTCGAAATTTAACGTACTTCCCACTGCTGGAACGTATATCAAATCGTTGTTTTGTCCATCACCGTTCATATCATTACTAGCAACATAAGAAATCTTACCACCACTAGCAGAAACCATTCCTAAAGAGAAAGTTGTTCCACCACCAACGTTTTTACCATAGTTCAATTTGTAGCTTACAAATCCTACAAATCTGTGGCGCAAATCATTGTCAGAATAACCTTCTTTCAAATAATTAATACCACCTACTGCTGGTGTTGAAGCATTAACCGTACTTGCTACAGAAGAACGATCAGTTGCTTTACCGTAAGTGTAACCAAACATTCCACCCCAATTTTTAGTAATTGGTTTTTCTAATTTGGTAGTTAATGTATAAGAATAACCATCGCTGTTGTTGGCTAATACAAAAGCATTACCCAAACCAGAGTTGATAAAACGTGCTGCAGAAGTATTTGTAGTAACATCCAATGCAGGATATACTGCTCTTGTATCAGAACCAGCTGCAAAAGAAACAGTTGGTCTTCTCAAGTTTGCATCAATATAATGCAACGCATTTACATTTTTGTTATAGATGAATTCAACAGTTTCAACGATACCAGCCCAAGGAAGTTTCTGGTCTATTGCAATGTTGTTCTTCCAAATCATTGGGAACTTCAAGTTAGGCTCACCATAATTCAAGTTATATCCACGCAATGCGTTAACATCAGTTGTTGTAGGCTTGTATTTTGTAGGATCTAAAGTGAATGGATAGTTAACTGCTGCAGTTCCAGTAATGTTTACTAAACCAATGTTTACACCATTATTACCCAACTGGTTGCTCAACAATACATAAGGCATTCTTGATAAAAACAAACCAGATCCACCACGCACTTGTGTTTTTCTGTTTCCATAAACATCCCAGTTGAAACCAATACGAGGAGAAACATATAACCTTGATTTTGGCATTGTTCCGGTATTGATTTTGTAATCTGCATCATCTGGCGTTTTGAATGTTAAACCAGCAACATATGCATTGGAATAATCACTTGCAGTGTTAGGGATTGCAAGATAATCAATTCTTAAACCAGCACTGATGCGTAAGTTACGCGTAGGCTTGTACTCATCTTGTGCATACACACTGTAAATCTGGTTTTTGAAAGTTTGCCAAGGTTTTTTACCATCAGGCAACAACGTATAACGATAGTTGAAACGGTTGATGGCTACTGGAGAAGTGGTTAAGTTCGGATTTGCTTTGTAAGCTAAAGCAGCAGTTTTGAAATCTGCAATGCTGTTGAATACCCAAACACCATTTGAAGCATAGAAGAACAAATTGTTAGATTTGAAAGACTCAAATGCAGCTCCCAAAGTAATATTGTGCTTTCCTTTTACAATTGTGGTGTTGTTGGTGATGTTGAAAGTAGAATAATCCAACTTGTTGTCTGGAGTAAATGGATCAAAACCTAAAGTTGTATAAGTACTTCCGCTATTCAAAATATCAACAGTTGGGAAAAGTTCTGTTCTATACTTTCTATCTTCAATTTGCTTGTTATAAGTAACAATAAATTGGTTAGAAATATTCTTCTTAATGTTTGAAGTCAATTCAGCAACATAAGAACGTGTGTTGTCCATAATAATATAACCAGTGTTTTGACCAGAAATAGCCAAAGCAGAGTTTTGACGATTTCCGTTACCAGCAGTATTACCAGAGTTACTGTTAGAGATGGTTACATCACTTTGAGAATTGTGACTTGCATAACGTAAAGTCAATTTGTTTCTGTCGTTGATGTTGTAATCAATACGAGCCAAAAACTTCTTACTGAAAGATTCGTTGTTGAAATTGTCAATTGCACCTAAATCGTAGTTGAAATTGGTTTTCATGAAATCTTTAAGGTCGGTAAGATCAGCAGAAGTTGTTCTTGAAACGTTACCTACAGCACCTGGTGTGTTAGCAACCCAATCCAATGCAGGTTTAGTAGCTACGTTAGATTCGTAGTTAACAAAGTAGAACAATTTATTTTTGATGATAGCACCACCCAAACGAGCACCTTGAGTTTCAGCTTGGAATGGAGTACCTGGAACGTTTTTAACTTCGCTCGCTGCTTTTGAACCAGCCAAACCTCTGTTGTTCCAAAAACGGAATACAGATCCAGAAACTTCGTTTGTACCAGATTTTGTTACAGCATTCAAAGAAGCACCTGCAAAACCTGATTGACGAATATCGTAAGGAGTGATGTTGATTTGTAATTCTTCTAACGCATCTAAAGAGATAGCTGCAGAACCTGTTCTTCCACCAGCTTGTGCTTGGTTACCTAAACCAAAACCGTTATTGAAAACAGAACCGTCAATAGTAAAGTTATTGAAACGACTATCTTGACCAGCAAAAGAACGACCGTTGCTGTAAGCATTGTACTTAGTTGCATCGTTCAAAGTACGGCCAATAGTTGGAGCAGCGTTTAAAGCAACTCTTCCTAAAGTGATACTTGCACCATTTGCTTTAGAGTTAAGCAATGGATTTGCAGTACCAGTAATTACAACATCTTTTAATTGTACTGCAGTAGTATTCAATGTAGCGTCTACGTTTGCAGTGTTACCCAATGTTGCATAAACACCAGTTTCAGTAACTGATTGAAAACCTGAGTAAGAAATAGTAACTTTATATGGTCCACCTACTCTTACGTTAAAAATTGTGTAAGCACCATTTTTACTTGAAGTGGTAACATATCTTGTACCAGAGGGTTCGTGTATAGCAACAATTGTTGCCCCATCCATCATCTTCTTATCATTAGATACAATTGTACCTGAGATGCTACTGCTTGTTACCTGCCCAAAAGTAGCAGAAACAAGAATTGTTAGCATAGCCAACAACATTGTTAATTTAGTTTGCATATAAATAATTTTTTGCAAAACTAAATGTTAAAATTGCTCACAATATTTTATCATATTAACATTACATTAATTATTTAATTTTAATATTATTTTAATCACAATTAAATCCAAAATTCAAAATTATTTGTTAATGATAATTCAGTAATTTCCGTTCTTACCTTCTAAAATTTATTTCTATGTATAAGATAGTTTTTCTTTTATTGATAAGTGTGAATTTACTTCAAGCCCAAGAAAAGAAAATTAAATTGTACAATCCTTATGAAAATGCTGATTCTGCAATCACAATTGTAAAGAAGAAAGCCGCACTTGAAGGAAAACATATACTGATACAAATAGGTGGCAATTGGTGCAGCTGGTGTATTGAATTCAATCGATTTACAACTACTGATAAACAAATGGATTCTCTGTTGAAGTCAGATTTTGTAGTTTTTCATTTAAATTACAGCAAAGAGAACCTTAATAAAAAATTATTGGAACAATTTGGCTTCCCTCAGCGTTTCGGGTTTCCTGTATTTATAGTTTTGGATAAAAACGGTAAACAATTGCATACCCAAAACAGTAGCTACCTCGAAAAAGATAAAAGTTACAACAAAGAAAAGGTAATGGAGTTTTTCCAACACTGGAATGCAAAAGCCCTAGACCCGAAGGATAAGGGTTAAGGGTTAAGGGTTAAGGGTTAAGGGTTAAGGGTTAATTAGATTGAACCCCGCCAATTGGCTAGGTTTAATAAAAAAAATAATAAAATTTAACCCTTAACCATTGAACCTTAATCCTTAACCATTAACCATTAACCATTGACCCTTAACCATTGACCCTTAACCCTTAACCATTAACAATTAACCATTAACAATTATTTAAATGCGTTCCATCCCTGTGCAGTAATCGGATGTAAATTGCCTCCTTTTGTAATTATATTTACCCCTTTTTCCAATTCGGTAATGTATCCAATTACACTAATCTGTTCATTTAAAACCAATTTATCGTA
>CAMBYC010000143.1 GCA_945871875.1 Sphingobacterium thalpophilum | reverse complement strand
GGAATATGCCTACATTAATATGTTTGTTTACATGTTGGCATAACTCAACATTATACATTAATAATACGCTAAATGATGGAAAAAGGAATCAAATATTGGCACGCAATGAGCGACCCTGCATTGCTGGAATTGTTGGGTAAGTTTATTCAACAAACTAGATTGCAGCAGAACAAAACACAGCAGCAAGTTGCTACTGCGGCTGGAATCAACCGTTCTACAATGGTTCAAATCGAAAACGGAGGTGGTGGCACAATGCTTTCATTTTTACAGATATTAAGAGCGTTGGAGCAACTTGAATTGTTGCAGCATTTTGAGATAAAGCAACAGCAACTAAGTCCTTTACAGCTAGCAAAATTGGAGCAAAATAAGCGTCAGAGAGCAAGTGCCACAAAAGAAACTCAAGTTAAAAAACCTACAAGTGATTGGTAATGATTACAACTGCATACATTAACATTTGGAACAAACGAGTTGGGGCAATTGCTTGGGATGATAGCAATGGCTTGGCTTCGTTTGAATATGAAACTTCCTTTCTTGCTAATAATTGGGATTTAGCTCCTTTAAAAATGCCGATTTTCGGTGCAGATAAACAGGTGTTTTCTTTTCCTGAATTAAGAGGAACATCAACATTCAAGGGATTACCTGGATTATTAGCCGATGTATTACCCGATAAATATGGAAATAGTTTAATTAATGCCTGGTTAGCAAGCAATGGTCGCCCTGCGGATAGCATGAACCCAGTGGAGTTGCTATGCTTTATTGGTAAAAGAGGCATGGGGGCATTAGAGTTTGAACCTGTTTTGCCAAAAGCAAATAATGGACCTACTAAAATCGAATTAAATAGCTTGATTCATATTGCTCAGGAAATACTTTTGGGCAAACAAAATTTTAACGCTAACCTCTATAGCGAAGAAGCAAAAGCGTTAAGTGATATTTTAAAAATCGGTACTTCAGCAGGTGGAGCCAGAGCAAAAGCTGTAATTGCTTTTAATCCCGAAACCAATGAGATTCGCTCAGGTCAGGCAGATGCACCAAAGGGGTTTACACATTGGCTATTAAAATTTGACGGTGTCACCGATCAACAAATAGGTACTTCATCAGGTTACGGTCGAGTTGAAATGGCATATTACTTAATGGCAAAAGAAGCAGCAATTGAAATGACTGAATGTAGATTGCTGGAAGAAAATGACAGAGCACATTTTATGACGAAGCGTTTTGATAGAGAACATGGTAAAGGAAAATTTCATGTTCAAAGTTTTTGCGCTATTGCACACAATGACTTCAATGAGATTACTTTATTTAGTTACGAGCAGCTATTTGAAACCATGCGAAGTTTGTTATTGCCTTACACTGATGCAGAACAACTTTACCGCAGAATGGTGTTTAATGTAATGGCAAGAAATTGCGATGACCACACGAAGAATTTTTCATTTATCATGGATAAAACTGGACAGTGGAAGTTGTCACCAGCGTTTGACGTATGCCATTCATACCGCCCAGGAAGTTCATGGGTAAGTCAACACTCATTAAGTATAAATGGTAAACGGATGGACATTACCCGAAATGATTTACTGCAAGTAGCAAAAAAAATGAACATCAAAAAGGCAGATACAATCATTGAACAAGTGCATGTCGCTGTTAGTAAATGGAATGATTTTGCATCCCAAACAGGTGTAAAAAAAGATTTGAAAGACGCGATTTCTAAAACACTTTTGCTATTATAGCAAATCGGGTGGTGCTAAAAAAAAATACGTATCTACATTCGTATATTTACGGATAAATACGGATATTTTTTCTATAGGCTGTTAGATTTGAATTTAAGAATTTGATAAATCAAAATAAATCAAAATTTTGTTGTTTAGGTTCGGGATTCTTTCTAAATTTCTTGTAATAGGGATTTTGGCATTAACGGTCGCCTTGTCAAAAAACATTTTGCAACTTGTGACGTTTACGCATCATGAACAACGACAACTAATTGATAATCAGTAAAATAGTATATTCGGTGTGAATACCTCACTCTCCGCTGAAAAGAGTTAAAAACCCACGAATTTTCGTGGTTTTTTTGTTTCTTAAAACTGCAGGCCGTATTTTATTGGGGGTCGTGTAATCTGGAAAATAATGCTTGATGGGTTTATTGGTTTACAAAATAAGATCGGTTCATCGATCCAAATTCAATTTGTCGAATTGGCAGAACCCTCGCCAAAATCAATATTGGCAAATTCCTTCTGTTGAAATCATTGAGTTGAATCAATTTTATCCTCGTCTGCTTAATTTTCCTGCCACATAAACTGGCATTATTTTAACAAAATCTATACTAGAAAAATTTTCAAAAGAGAGTCTGTAACCAAGCATACTTTTTTTCTCTTTCATAAAAAGATACATGCTCTGCATACTACCTTTTGTTCCCGATTTCACTTCTATGGGATAAATCTCATTGCCAGATTGGATTACATAGTCAACTTCTGCCTGACTATTTTGCGCTTCGCGATGCCAATAATACAGATTGGCGGGTTCAAATGGGTCGGTGTTTTTTATCAATTCTAAACCTACTGAAAGCTCAACAATATTTCCTTTATTGATGGCTGTAAACTCATCTTGTATCATCATATCACCCAATTCTAATCCAAGCAATCTTTGAAAAATCCCAGTATCGTAAAGTAGGTATTTTATTTTTTTGGGGTTTATTTCCGCACCTATTGGAATCCCATTAGCTGCTGTATGTATAACTGGATATACTATTCCTGCCATACACAAGAGGCGAATTGCCTCTTTTATTTGCACGTTTGATAAACTTCCTTTATTGTAGGAATAAGTGAATTTTTGTCCGGTTTGATATGCTATCGCACGAAATACTTCGGTAAGTCGACCTCCAGGAAATCTTTTTTTGTATTTTGCAAAATCAGCTTCCAATGCAATAATCAAATCGTTTAGTACACGTTGGATATTTAAAATTGAATCGCCTTTTACATAGGCTCTGACGGCTTCTGGCATCCCTCCAATCAGTAAAAATTTTTTATAGAGGCCTGAGAGTTTTTGATGAATAACTATTTGAAGAGGGTGATGGTAATCTGCATGCAGCATTTTAGGAATCAAAGCAGATTCTCCAATCGAGACCAAAAATTCTTCAAAAGAAAAAGGATACATGAAAACAGAACGAACTCTTCCTGCTCCAAACGCCGGAATTTCTTCCAATGCAAATTCCAATAATGAACCCGCTGCTATGACATGAAGCTCAGGCATTTTTTCATAAAAATACCTCAGCATTTGTAACGCTTGTACTGAGACCTGAATCTCATCAAAAAAGACTAAAGTCTTTCCAGCTATTATAGGAGTTCCCGTAAGCAGCGATAATTGTTCACAAACATCATCAATGCCTGTGGTAGTTTCAAATACTTTTACGTAATCACGACGTTCATCAAAATTTATCGATAAAAAATACTCAAAATTGGAAGAGAAATTTTTTATTGCAGAGGTTTTTCCTACTTGCCTAGCGCCCCTCAATAGCAGTGGTTTGCGGACAGTTTCTGCCTTCCACTCTATTAAATAATGGTCTATTTTCCTATTTAAATACATAAAAACAAAGTCAATAATTGCACTAAAAAGATAAAAAACAAAATCAAAAATATGTATAAAAAGATAAAAAACAAAATCAATTTGGTTAATTAGTATTGTTTTAGAATGTTAAATAAGTTGCCATTTGATAAATTTCTAAGAAGTATTATTAATTATTTTTTAATTGTAAATAGAATATAAACTCACATGTTAGATTTAAATTCTAAAATTTTCATATATTTAAAATATTCCAATCCATCACTTTCTCCACCATCACCCCACGTACTAAAATGCAAAATTTTGGCCTATTCCCAAGCTAGATTTTCTCTATTTTTTCTATAAATTTTGTCAAACCCGAATAAAATCTATAAAATTTTAAGTAACTGAAATCGTTGCTGAAGTATTTTAAGAATATTCATTTTTAAGAATCTATTGAATTATGAACTCTTATTTTCCCCCTTTAATATCTTCAATAATATTTAAATGATGTTGGGTATGAATTTCAAGAAATTTAATGGTTTGCTTTAGCTTAAGATGTCCAAAAAAAGGATGTTTGAAAAATTTATCACGAGGAACATCCTTCAATGATTCAATTTTGGCACGTGTTTCTGTAATATGTGCTAATAAAGTATTTGAATCTAACTTTTCTTTGGGATTAACAATTTCTGGCGATTTTGCCCTTCCTCTTGGTATTTTTTTCATTGTTAATACTACAATTCTAATAAAATTGTATTCCCATTTGTATTCGGTTGGATTTGAGTTGATAATACTATCTGTTACTTTTGAAATCGATAACAATGAGTGCTCTATATGCCACCAAATTGGTGATTGAGATACTTTTTCATTTAACATTTCATAATTTGGAACATTTTTTTCTAATTGCTCTAAAAGAGCGTATAATTTCCGCATATTCTATTGTTTAAATTACTAGTTTGATAATCTATTTTATCTATTTGTAAACCCTTTTATCTTTTAAAAAATAAAAATAAGACTAAATTACAATACTATAACAATCAATAATACTCATACTAACTTAAGCTTTTTTTTGTCAATTTTTAGAGGACACTATTCATGGATTCAAATATTTAAAAGATAAATAAATATATTATCTACCCCCTCCAAAATCTTTCCAAACCTTCCACCTTCAAATTTGTTAATCAAGCAAACCCAATTCAGTAAAGAATGGTAAAGCCCGAAATTAATATAGTTTGGTTTAAACGTGATTTGCGCTTTACCGACCATGAACCTCTTTATTTTGCACAGCAATCTTCACTCCCCCTCCTACTTGTTTATATTTTTGAACCTTCAGTAATGGCATTCCATGACAGTGATCTGAGGCATTGGCGCTTTGTATATGAATCCCTGAAAGAAATGAACTTAAAATTGAAAGCGTTTAATGCAGAGATTTCAATATTTCACAATGAAGCTTCAACTGTTTTTGAAACCTTAAACGAGCATTTCGCTATAAAAACTGTTTTCTCTTACGAAGAAATTGGCAATACTCTAACCTACAATCGCGACAAAGCCATGAAGGTTTTGTTTAAAAGCCACAACATCTCTTGGAATGAATATCAAACCAATGGAATTGTCCGCCGATTGAAATCGCGCAAGCATTGGGAAAAACTTTGGCAAACGCAAATGACTTCAGAACCCAAAATAATCAACACACAACATTGGAATGTAATTAACTTAGATAGTACAATTCATGATACAATAAAAGGAGAAAGTTTAGATTCGGAGATTACCACTCGCAATAAAAACTTTCAAGAGGGCGGCGAATATTGGGCTTGGCGGTATTTGGAAAACTTCATAAAAGAACGTCACATAAACTACAGCAAACACATCAGCAAACCGCTATTAAGCCGGAAAAGCTGCTGTAGATTGTCGCCATATTTGGCTTATGGTAATATTAGCATGCGCATGGTTTACCAATTTACCATGAAGCATTACAATACTTCTACAAACAAAAGGGCTTTGTCTAATTTTATTTCTCGATTGCACTGGCATTGCCATTTTATTCAAAAATTTGAAGACGAATGCAGGTATGAGTTTGAAAACATCAACCGTGCATACAATAACTTAATCAAACCAAAGAATGAAACTTATATCAAGGCTTGGCAAAATGGACAAACCGGCGTTCCGATTGTAGATGCTTGTATGCGATGTGTTGTTGCAACTGGTTATATCAACTTTAGAATGCGGGCAATGGTGGTTTCTTTCTTTGTTTTTAACCTTTGGCAAGATTGGCGTGATTTGCATTTCTTAGCTCGACAATTTTTAGATTACGAACCTGGCATCCATTACCCTCAATTGCAAATGCAAAGCGGAACCACAGGAATCAATACCATCAGAATATACAACCCTATAAAAAACTCCGAAGAACACGATACCGAAGGGTTATTCATTAAACAATGGGTTCCTGAACTAAGTAATATACCTGCAGATTTAATTCATGAACCACATAAACTAAGCCATATAGAACAACAACTCTACAATTGCGAAATTGGAAAACATTATCCATTTCCTATTGTTGATGTGGAGGAAACTAGAAAATACGCTAGTGATATCGTGTGGAGTTTCAGAAAAAATGCAGCGGTTAAAACAGAGGGGAAACGCATCTTAGAAAAACACGTGAACAATCCTAAATCGAATCTCCCAAAAACAAAAAAACCAATTCAAACAAGCTTATTATGAAAACTTTTCTAAGAGCCCAATGGCAGAATTTAATTATGGCCAATTATGAAATAAACCCTATGTATCTTTTGCCATATTTACCAAAAGGCGTTGAACTTGACTACTTCGAGGGCAAAACTTATGTAAGTTTGGTAGGCTTTTTATTTAAAGAAACTTCCCTATTCAACGTGCCGATTCCTTTTATGGGAACCTTCGAAGAAGTAAATCTTCGCTTTTATGTTGTACGCAAAATCGGGAACGAAATGAGGCGTGGAGTAGTTTTTATTAATGAAACGGTTCCCAATAAGATTGTTGCCTGGGTGGCTAACAAACTCTATAAAGAACACTACATTGCTATTCCTACTTCACACAATTGGTTATTTGATAACAACAAAAAAACAATCAACTACAAATGGAAAGTAAATGCTATTTGGAATAGTATTACTGTTGATGCCTCTGCATCCAAGCATAAAATGGCACCAGGAAGCATTGAAGAATTTATTTTTGAACACTATTACGGCTATACAAAAGTAGATCAATCGAATAGCATAGAATATAAGGTTAACCACCCAAGCTGGGAAATAAATAAAATTAACAATTACCAAATTGAATGTGATTTTGCTGCTTTTTATGGTGAAAACTTTAAGGTTTTAAATGCTGCGACACCTCATTCCGTTATGCTTGCTGAGGGTTCTGCTATAAGTGTGGATTGGAAGCGGGTAAG
>CAMBYC010000142.1 GCA_945871875.1 Sphingobacterium thalpophilum | reverse complement strand
AGAATAGACAATCTTCGATGTCCCAAAGAAATATGGGTATCAGAAAAGTAGCCGCAATCATCTGGGCCACGATGGTTTATTAGCTCAGTATGTTTTTGAATCCTTAATTCGTGACCTTTACCAATTGCTCCTGTAATACCACACATTTGTTATTTGTTGCCTTTAATGCAAGTTAAGGCTAATTGATCAAACATTTTATGGGCAACGTGTTTCCATGTAAAATCTTCGTTAACCATAGTTTTACCAATAGCAACTTTTTTAGACATTATTTGTGGATTGTCGAAGGCATTTTTTAAAACTTCAAGCATATTATCCGCATCCATCGGGTTAAAATAATATGCTGCTTCACCGCAAACTTCTGTGGCAAAATCAAGATTGCTGGTAAAAACTGGTCGTTCATAATACATCGCTTCAATATAAGTGCCGGAAAAAGATTCAAGTAAAGTGGGTAAAATAAGTGCTTGAGTAGAGTTGTACCATTGTGGAACATTATCCATTGTAAGGGCTCCAGCATTAAGTAATACATCGTTTAGCCCTTCATTTTCAATTTTTTGCAATAATTTTTTTGCACCTGGATGTTGTGTAGTATTCAATGTGATAATGATGCGAAAAGGAAGTTTTTGTTCTTTGATTTTCTTTCCCAATTCTATAAATGATTCTAAATTTTTATGAGGGTAATAATGAGACAAGCATAAAAGATAAATGAGGTTAGGATTAGGGCTAAAATTGTGGGGTATTAGATTTTCAATTTTTGGTTGTAAGGAAATTGCATTAGGGGTAATGATGAAATTATTAATGCCAAAATGTTTTTTAAGTCTATTGCCGGCAGTTTCAGTTTGAACTAGAACAAGATCTGCGTATTTAAGTCTCTTTTTAAATAGATAAATTGATATACTGTTATAGATTGCGTCTTTCCAATTCATTAAATTCCAGATAGAGCTTTCAGGATAAATCATGTGTGGATTGTGGAAAAGCAGTACTTGGGGGATTTGTTTCTCAGGGATTGCAATATTGCCCATGCTGTAAATAATATTTGCACCAGAAGTTTTAAGTTGAATCATTATCCAAAAGTCCATAATCAAAAAACGCATAATTGGATTTTGGAACCAACTAGGAACAGGAATGAATCTAATAAATGGAGATTTAATGGAGAGATATTCTTTATAATTCGGAACAACAGCCACAACAGAATCAGTTTGTCTTGCCTCTAAAATTAGGGCAAGTTCTTTTAGAAAATTTATGGCAACTGATTTTCCACCGCCAACTTTTAAGGTTGCGGCGTTAATAAATACTCTCATATAAAATTACATTTATCAATTATGGGGTAGGATTTTTAGTATACAAACGAGAATTTGATTAAAGAGTAGATATATAAACTTAAGGTTGGTTTAATGGTTGAAGTTTTTTCCCAATTCTTTTCGGATAAAATACCTAATCAAAAACAATGGAATCATTAAATAAATAAAGTGATCTACAAATTGTGGAAAATAACCACGTGTAAGGTATTGAAACAAGGCAAGAGAAAATATGATGTTTGCCATATTACCCAAAACAGTATTAGGATTTGCAATTTTTCTAAATCTACTTATTAAATATCCCATTAAAAAAGAGAGGATAAACAATCCAGGTAAGCCAAAAGCAATATAAAAATAACCATAATGAAGGCAAGCTTCTCCTAGTGTGCCCCAAGAAAGAGGCATTTCGTATGCCAGATTCATCTGTTGAAAGGCTATAATATTTGAATATACATCATCTTTCAGTGCACCAAATATATTTCTAGGTAAGATTCTAATAACAGTTAAAACAAAAGATTGTCCATAATCGTATTGAGCAGAAGGATTTTGCTCATAATGTTTAATAATAGTAAAATCTGCCAAAACACCTCTGGTTTGTTCAAAAAATGTTTCATATTTAAACTTGGTGGGGTCTAAAACCAATTCACTAAATTTTCCAGCAACCAATTCAAAACGATTATATGTGATAAAAAATATAAAATAAACAAAACACACAAAACCTATAATATATGTTGTTAGCATTTTTTTGGAAATACCAAACTGCCAGTATTGAATAAATGCCATTCCCATTAATGTAAGAATAATACGGTAACGAAAACCCATCAAAGAAAAAAGCACGAGACCAACAACTAGAATTGGGATAAAGAACTTCTTATCCAATTTAAAAAGAAACAAAAACAACAATAATGTAATTAAGGAATCTGCAAAGTTTCTTAAATAATTTGAAGTTGTTTCAGCTCCAAAAAGGGTTTCATCCGTTCCACTAGATAATAATATTTTTAGAGGATTAAATCCAGCAAGTAATAAGTCGAGCAAGATTATTCCAAATAATAGAAAAAAAATAATTAAGGAAACTTTTTTAATGTAAACAGTTGATATCGGTAAAAAATTTAAATTTTTATTGGGTATAAATTTAAAACTGATGTATCCTAGAATAAACAAAAGATTGGCTAAACCATAATACAACATTCCCGATTGATAAAAATCTAAAATATCTTTTCCTATTTTTGAATATACATCTTCAGTACCAAAAATCCTACTTCTTCCTGTTGTATAAAAATAGAGAGGGGTTAAAAAGGTGTAAAGCAATAAAATAAGAAGCGATAAAAAAAAAGGGAAATTTTTCTTTATGCCACCCTGTTTTTGGAGATTATAAAATCCAAAAATAAAAACCAATATATTTAAAAGAAGGATTAGAATCATAATACATTTGCTATAAAAGATTCTAAATCTTTTGACAATTGCCGGGAACTATTTTCTGATGCTATATTAAGATTAATTTTACCCATTGATTTGCATAGTTCGGGATTTTTAATCAAATTTTTGATATAATCAGCGTATTGTTTTGGAGAAGGTTCATTTACGAGATAACCGTTAATGTTATGTTGAATCCATTCACGGGCAGCTCCGGTATCTTTTGAAGCAATAACAGGCAATCCAGCTGCAAAAGCCTCATTGATAACCAACGCCCAACCATCAAATCTAGAAGCAAATACAAATATATCTGCAATCGCAAAATAATAGGGGATTTCTTCTTTTTCTTTGAAGCCAGCTAATACAATATTTGAATTTCCGGAAGTTCTTTCAATCAAATTAGATTTTTCGATACCATCACCAATAATAATCAATTTACAATGTTGTTGGATTTCGTGTTCCAACATCAAAAATGCATCTATCAAAATATCCATTCCCTTTCTATCAATAAGTGCTCCTGAGGAAAGTAATATGATTTCGCTATTGGGTTTATAGGTTTTGACAAGCGAATTTAATTTAGTTTGATTTATAGTATGCTTATCAAACAATTGGTTGTTGATGTTGTAAGGAATTAAAATTTCGGGCAGATTAATTCCATAAAATTTGTAAGAATCCGCCACTTCTTTACCCACAGTAATTAGGTAATCTACCCAAAATTTTACTGGTAATAAAAATATCCTTTTTATGATTTTTTTAATCCTAGATTTTTCTGGAGGTAATTTTTCTGAAAAAAATGCTAGTTTCTTATTTCTCAATTTCCCCAACATTAGGGTAAAAAAAACATTTGGGGCATGGTAAGTGCCTCCAACAATTATAAATGGAGCATCATCGTTCCAAATTGTTTTAAAAATATGCCAACTAAAATGATAACTGAGGTTAAATTTCAATAGAGGTTTAATTAAATTGGCATCTTTCAACATTGTAACCGAATAAGGAAGGTTTTCTATATTCAGCTTCCATTGTCTATTTGACTCTTCTTTTGCATAAAAAACAACATGTAAATCAAAAATTTCTGACAATGCATTAAAAAAATCCAATTGATAAGGTGTTGGAATATTGGTGTAGAAGCTGAGTTTTTGTTTCATTTGAAAAATTTAATGGTTTTGATTTTCATAAAAATTTACAATTCCCGCCCTAAATCTTTCCCATGTAAATTGCTTAGCAGTAGCCGCTGCTTGGATTCCCATGTTGAACAATAAATTTTTATTTTCAATACACCAATTTAGTCGCTCAACAATTGCGTTGGTATCTCTGATTGGAATAACCCAGCCTTCTTTTCCTTCTGTTATCAAATCTGGTGCAGATGTATGATCGGTTGCGATAATAGGCAATCCTGTTGCCATTGCTTTTAAAATAACGTGTCCAAAACCTTCAGATAAAGACGGCAAAACAAATACATCGGCTTTGTGCATTTCAGCTACTAAAGATGAATTATCAAGATTAAGTTGCACGATTGTATCTGAAGATGAATATTCTTTTAATAAATTATGATCAACAAATCCTCTGCCGCAAAGTACTAACTCTGTGCTGCCTTTGGGCAATTGAGCTATTGCTTCAAAAAGATAAGTCAATCCCTTTCTTTGAACCATACTTCCTACAAACAAAACACGAAGCTTTTTATTTTTAGGAGCTTTAGTTCTAGTTTTAAAATTATGTAAATCAACTCCATAAGGAATTACTTTAATTATCTCAGCTGGAATATTATTCTCAACTAAGGTAGATTTTGTGTAACTACTAGCTACAACAATGGCATTTGCTAATGCAGGTTCATCAGATAATCTTTTAAGATAATCTGATGAATATTTCATTTCAGCTTCGTGTAAAAGAGAATCAGCAGCTTGAGGATAATTTTCTAATTCTAGTTGCAATTGATTTCTAACACTTAAGGGATGTGGATGCAATTGAAAGAGCAATCGAGGTTGATTGAAATTTTCTGATTGTGCTTTTTTGAAAGCCGGGAAAGCATAATAGCTGTATAAAAATAGTGGTAGTTGTTTTTTGGATGCAATAGAATACGCTTCTATGCTAATAGATTCATCATTTTTACGGTGGTCAAAATTTTTTTTATTTAAAATATTTAGAATTCCTAAACTTAGGTTCAATATATTAAAACTTATGAATGATGAAGATAAACCAGGTTGGTAGCGTTTTTCAAAAATTGATGGAAAGATGGTATAAAGCCAATTGGGGGCATAAGTATCGGTAACTAATTTTTCTAAATATCCTTTTTCAGCCAATGCCAAAGCAAGTTGGTAATGGTCGCGGGCACCTGCATGGGCAACCACACATTTGTTTCTCATATTTATAATATTTCAAATCTTTTTTTAGTAAAAAACCAATTTCACCTTCCTCTTATTTACTGTGTGTTGCAATCAAAAATATACAATTGTTTGCAATCAATAATTTTTGAATTGCCACGAATGCACGAATATATTTGCCACGAATACACAAATGAAAAGTTATTTAAATTAATTAAAGTCTACGTAACCCATTATGGTATAATTAAAGAAAAAATTCGTGTATTCGTGGCAAAAATTTTATTCGTGTATTCGTGGCAATAAAAAAATATTCGTGTATTCGTGGCAATATTTTTATTCGTGTATTCGTGGCAATAAAAAAATATTCGTGCATTCGTGGCAATAAAATATTCGTGCATTCGTGGCCTTACTGAAAAATGGTATCAGACAACCCTTTATTTATTATATAATCTTGATAATAAATTTCAACCCTTCCCTTTTTATTTATTAACTTATCATTTGTGGCAGAAGGCTTTTCGCCGGTTTCATACTCAAAAGTTACACCCTTTGGTAGTTTATAATCCTTAGTATTAAATGTAAAAATCACTTGATCTGGTAAACCTAAATTTGCAAATTTTCCGTATTTCATTTGCATGTCATAAGTTCCATTATCACGGGTTGTGGTTATAGATTTTAGAATAAGCAATTGCTTTTCATCGATATACAAAGTGGTAATTACAACATCAGCTAAATCACTCAATGGTAATAATTTCACAACTTTAACAGAGATACCGTCAAGCATTGAACTTCCTGCATCAACCACTGCAAAATCTTCATTTGTAACCAACCCGTTTAGGTTAACACTTACTCCGCCTTTTGGCAAAAGCGAAATTCCCCCATCTTTTTTTATACGAAAACGATTGGGCTTTTTGTAAAATACTTGCACTTTTGAAATTGGAATCTTCAAAAAAGCAACATCAGTTTTTAATTTACCTATTGCCTGATAATCTGAAACTTGGTTGAGCTTCGCTCGCACTTGTTGTACCAATGAACTCGCATCTTGACCCAATCCAAAAATAGAAGAAAGCAGCAAATAGCCGCATATTAAATATTTCATAACTGCATGCTGAAGAATTTCAGCAAATTTCTTGTTTATAATGAGTATCTATATTATAAACAAGAAATTATTCATTTGGTTCAAGAAAGATCTGCTTCGCGATAGGCTTTTATTAATGCCAACTCTCCTTCAATGCCTGATTTTGAATTTCCATGTTCCATTCCCATCACCCCACGATATCCCTTTTGGTAGATGTGCTTAAAAATATTCTTGTAATTCATCTCTCCCGTTCCTGGTTCTTTTCTACCTGGATTATCGCCAATTTGGAAATATCCTATTTCATCCCAAACCAAATTTATATTGGCGATGATATTTCCTTCATTGCGTTGCATGTGGTACATATCAAACAATATTTTGCAAGATGGACTTTTAACTGCCTTACAAATCATGTATGTTTGGGTAGAATGACGCAAAAATAAATCTGGATTGTCGCTTAGTGGTTCCAAAACCATTACCAAGCCTGTTGTTTCTAAAATTTCTGAACCTCTACGAAGTGCATCAATGATATTTGCAGTTTGAACATCAATGGGCAATTTGTTTTCATAGTTCCCTGGTACCACAGTTGCATATTTCGCATTGCATCTTTTTGCTACTTCTAAAGCAATCTTACAATCTGCCATCATTTTATCTTTCCACTCTTGCTTACCCGTTGCTAGCGTTGTTTTCCAATGCCAATTGTCTGAGGTAATCACAAAAACACCCATTGTCATCCCTAATTTAGCCAATTTATCTCCAATTTTAGATTGCTCTTCTGGGGTTCTTGACATCATTCCATTGTCTTCAATGGCTCTAAATCCTTGATCATAAGCAAATTGAATCTGATCTAAAAAGTTTTTTCCGGCATGATTTGCAAAAGTTCCATCGTGAAATCCATACAACATTTTAAA
>CAMBYC010000141.1 GCA_945871875.1 Sphingobacterium thalpophilum | reverse complement strand
CCAATTTTCATTGAACCTGTTTGAAACAAAATTTTTTTATCACCAATTACATAAAAACGCAATCCTATTTCTTTATTCCCTGCGTCATCTGGACCAACCAATGCCGAAAAATGTGTTGCATTTTTATTCAATTTAAAAGATAAAATACTAATTGATATACCACTAATTCCTCTTTTGTAAGTTTTTCCATTGATGCGAAGTGGCGTTTCTTTTGCATAACTGCCTTTAACTGCAACAGGACGAATGCCTGTTGAATAACGCGCAACGTCTAAATCATCTAGCCAAACAGTTTTGATTTGTTGGGCAGAAGAAATTGACACTGTAAAAAAAAGCAAAAACGTAAATAGGCTTGTAATTGAATTCATTTTTATTTTTATATACAAAGTTTGTCGTTGAATAACTAAACAAATCATGAGATTATAGTATGATTTATGCTAAAGTAAAGTTGAAGTTATGGATTTGAAAATGAGCATCCAAAAATTAGGTAGTATTTTCAATTACTGATATTTCAAAATTAAATGATGGAGCCTCACAATCAATTTATAACTCAAAATCAATTAACTACAATGCTCGCATTATCGCGAATGATATGATAAATTTTGATGGTAAGTGCCGTAAAGAGCATTTTTGCATTTGCATTTCTTTCTATGTAATAAGACGCTTGATCTATTTCTTCCACAATTGCTTTTTGCTGACTGATACTACACAATTTATTCAAACGCATTGCGAAATCTAATTCTATTTCGGGTAAATTCAACTGCTCTTTTCCTATGATATTCAACCTTATACTTTGCTCTAATAAGTGATTAAAATAACGCAACAACTGCTTTTGTTTCTCTCTTCCTATTGTGCTTATGTCGTTGCTCCATTTAACTTGCTCAGATGGACCTGTTCTTAACATTGCATTTAACCAATTGCGGATAATTTCCTGCCAATCGGAATCGCCGTGTTGAAGCATTTGCATAGCTTCACGGTAATTTCCGTCTGCCATTACCGCAGATTGATGTGCTGTAGTGGGATTGATGCCTGCATTTTGAACAAGGGCATCTGCAATATCATTTGTACTAAGCTTTGGTATTTTAATAAGTTGTGTGCGAGATAATATGGTATTTATGATTTTGGATTCATCTTCTGCAACCAAAAGAAATAAGGTGTTTGCTGGCGGCTCTTCAATGAGTTTTAACAATTTATTCCCTTCATTACCCAGATATTCTGGCATCCACAAAATCAATATCTTATAACCACTTTCAAAACTTTTAAGATTAAGTTTTCTGATTATATCAAGACATTCAGCAGAAGTGATATTGCCTTGCTTGTTTTCCGCCCCTATGGATTGAAGCCATTCAAATGCATTTCCATAAATATTGTTTTGGATAAAAGTCCGCCACTCTGAACTATAATCTGTACTAATGGGTTTATCTCCTGCTTTTCGGGGTATTACTGGATAACTAAAATGGATATCAGGATGCACCAATGCTGCCGCTTTTGAACAAGAAGAACAAACTCCACATGAATCATCTGGAATTATTGCAGGTTCGGCATCTCCAAACAATGACGGTGAATTTTGTGGATTTGTAACTTTTTCACAAACCAAATACTGTGCCAAAGCCAAAGAAACAGCTAATCCTCCAGAGCCTTCTTTTGACAATAACAACAAAGCATGGCTCAAACGATTGTCTTGAACCATGCTTGTTAGTCTTTTTTTTACAAAAGATTGGCCTATAACTTCTGAAAATCTCAATGTTAGTTAAGGTATTTAGTGATTTCTTCACTCATAGGATTAACACTACTTGGGAAAACAGCAACCAATTTGCCTTCTTTATTAATCAAAAACTTTGTGAAATTCCACTTGATGTCGGCATCCATTTGACCATTTTTCGCTTTGCTCGTCAAGTACTGGAACAAAGGATGTATATCTGAACCTTTTACGGAAATTTTCTCAGCCATTGGGAATGATACTCCGTAATTCTTTGAACAAAATTCTTTGATTTCCTTGTTTGTTCCTGGTTCTTGTCCTCCAAAATTGTTAGCAGGGAAGCCAATAATTACCAAATTTCCTTTGTATTGCTCATACAATTTCTCTAAATCTGCATATTGTTTGGTATAACCACATTGAGATGCAGTATTAACAATAAGGATGTTTTTCCCTTTGTATTTAGAAAAATCAATTGAAGTTCCGTCTAATGAAGGAACCTTAAATTCATAAATGTTGCTGGCTGTCATAATCCAAACTGTAAATAAAACGGTGATTAATTTTAGCATTGTTTTTATTTTAAAACATTATTAAAGGTGAAAAGGTTCTATAAATATTAAAAGTAACATTTTCTATTGTTTTTCATAACATCCAATATCTGGTTTGCTGTCTCTTGGTTTACCATCTAAATCAGAAAAGATACCAGCTGACTTTCCCTTATTCACTCCCGGAGGGTTTTTTAAGGTGCAATGAAAATCAAAATAACCCCTGTAAACATCAACACTATCAAACATTGGCACTTGATTTGGAAGATTATTCAACAAATTTACATTGCTCAAAGTATTTTTTACTTTGTATAAATTGTTTTCCATGAGCACCTGAAAAGGATTGTTCCCTTTTTTGCTTATTACCACTTCATCATCTATATTCCCATTTTCTCCCCAAAAAATACAATTTGTAAGTGTTGCATTTAAATCAAATGTCTCTATTTGTTTTGTGCTATCCCAATTGTTGATAGCAATTACTGGTTTTTTATGGGGAATGTAAGAAGTGGCATAACTTGCAACGGTGCAATGTGTGAACGAATAATTACCGCCTTTGGTGAGTAAAATATTATTGCCACAATTTGTTACCAAACAATTTACTGCCCTAATGCTACTTGTAACACTTGCAATTCCAGTTTCATAAATATTGGTGATAGTACAAGATTGTAAATCTAGTTTTGGAAAAATAGTTGATAATCCTATTGTCACTAAACCTTGATATGCGTTTTTAACAATCGTATTTGTAAATTGGTTATTTTTTGATGAAGTATTAAAATATATGCCTGGCCAACTTCCAGGTAAATCTTTATAATCTGCTTCCAATCTATCTCCCTGAAAAGTTATACTGTCTTTTTTTGTACCATTGCATATCAAACTGCCTTCAACAATAAAAGGGGCATCTGCATGAAGATGTATTCTTGTTCCTGCTTTTATTGTTAGTGTAACATTTGAATCTATTTTGATTCCTCCTAAAATAACATAAGGCAAAGTATTGTCCCAAACCGTTGTTTTTCTGATAATAGTGCTACGCAAATACCTTGCATTTTGTCCAAAAGCTTCTAATTGTAAAAACTGTTGTTGCCCGTTTGCATTGATTCTGATACTGTCTTTCACCATAAATGCCGCATTTACAGCAGTTGGGTTAACATTTACGGTAACAAAAACATAGATACTATCGTTTGGATCAAGAACTGTATTCTCAAATTTTATTCCGGGCTTGCCATCTACATTAATATGATATGGAGATGCATTTCCTCCCATCAATTCAATATTATTGACATTTAGTGATGTATTGAATGGATTAAATATTTTAAAAGTTTTGGTTACAGACCCCGCAGCTGTAAAAACCGTATCAAACCTCAAAGTATCTGTTGAAAGGGATAACGTACTATTCAAATCTGTCAACAAAGTGTTTTTGTTGCAGGCAAATAACCACGAGGTAAGGACAATAATTAAAGCGATCAGATGTAATTTCTTCATAATAGCAACAACATTATTACTAGATTGTAAAGATAGTTTATTGTAGGGCATAAGCGAGTGTTGCAATAAAAACTGTGGTTTCAGGTATTTTTTTTATGGCATTACCACAAGCTTCTAGGGTTGCACCGGTTGTCAATACATCATCTACCAACAAAATCGATTTATTTTTTAATACATCTGGTTTGATTACTTTAAACAAACCCTCAACATTTTGCCAGCGCTCTTCTCTAGATTTTTTGGTTTGTGTTTCAGTAAAATGTGTTCTAGCAATCCAATCTGTGAAAACTGGAATTTTAGTAACATTTGAAATTCCTTCTGCAATAACAGTTGCTTGATTGTAGCCTCTTAATTTTTCTTTTGCAGCAAATAAAGGCAAAGGTAAAATGGCATCTATCGAAGAAAATCTATTTGAAGATATCAATTCATAACCTATTAATTGTCCTAAATAAACCCCCAATTGTTGACAGCCTTTGTATTTTAATTGGTGCATCAATTTTTGTGTAATTGAACTTGGTGTAAAATAAAGGAGACTCATTGCTGCTTCAACCTCAATTCTGCCCCAGAAAGTTTTTTCAACTGGGTTGTTTTCTGTCTTGGCAAATCCTGTGTATGGCAAATTACCAGAACATGATATACACAAGGTTTCCTTTAAAGAATTTAGCTCAACCGCACAACCCCTGCAAATATGAGGATAAAATAAATGAATTAAAGGCGATAAAATTTGATTGTTTAAATATTGAATCGCTTTCATTTAAAACAAAATTTTATAAACTTCTTCAATTCGTCCTGCGGTAATTATTTCAATAGAAAAACGTTTGGTATCTGGACTCTTTTGATTGTGTTTGCTAATGATGATTCTCTCAAATCCAAGCTTCTCCGCTTCTGCAATGCGTTGCTCAATACGATTTACCGCCCTTATCTCACCACTTAACCCTATTTCTCCAGAAAAAACAGTGTTTAAAGGAATGGGAACATCTTCATAAGAACTCAGCAAAGCACAAACCATAGCAAGATCTAAAGCAGGATCTTCAATTTTTAAGCCACCTGCTAAATTAATAAACACATCTTTAGAACCAAATTGGAAACCTCCTCGTTTCTCTAACACAGCCAACAGCAATTGCAACCTTCTTGCATCAAATCCGCTTACCGTTCTTTGTGGCGTTCCATAAACGGAAGGCGTAACAAGGGCTTGAACTTCAACCAACAGGGGGCGAAGCCCTTCAATTGTTGCTGCAATTGAAACCCCGCTCAACTGATCTTCTCTTTGGGTTATTAAAATTTCCGCAGGATTTGTTACCGGACGCATCCCTTGGGCTATCATTTCATAAATGCCAAGTTCAGATGTAGAACCAAATCTGTTTTTGGTAGTTCTTAATATTCTATACACATAATGCTGATCGCCTTCAAACTGTAAAACGGTATCTACCATGTGTTCCAGCAACTTTGGACCAGCAATGGAACCATCTTTTGTAACATGTCCAATTATAAAGACTGGCGTTTCAGTTTCTTTGGCGAACCTATGGAATTCTGCGGCACATTCTCTAATTTGAGAAACACTACCTGGAGAAGATTCAATATGGTTCGATTGTAAAGTTTGAATAGAATCGATAATTACCAATTGAGGTTTCAATTTCTTAATCTCTTGAAAAATTACCTGGGTAGAAGTTTCTGTGAGCAGAAAAAAATCTGGGTGTTGGATACCTATTCGATCTGCACGCATTTTAATTTGTTGCTCAGATTCCTCACCACTTACATAAAGCGTTTTTAATTCGGTAAGTTGTAAGGCGTTTTGCAAAAAAAGTGTAGATTTTCCAATACCCGGTTCACCAGCAACCAAAACCATTGAGCCAGGAACTATTCCACCGCCTAAAACCCTATTCAATTCTGGATCTTTAGTAACAATACGTTTCTCTTCACTACTTTGAATTGCATTTAGTGCAACAGTTTTTGCACCTTGTCTGGTTGATGGCTCTTTCCAAGCTGCAGGTGCTCGCTCATCTTTGGAAATTAATTCTTCAACAAATGTATTCCATTGTTGACATCCTGGACATTTACCCAACCATTTTGCCGACTCCTGCCCACAATTGCTGCAAAAAAACGCAGATTTCACTTTACTCATATCCTAAAGGTAATAGCAGTAAAGCATTATTCGATATAGAAAAACACCAAATTTTAAAAGAAAATAACGGAATGCTTTTGTGTAAAACATCTTGAAAACAAATATTTACACAAAACCATTGATTATGGTTACCTAGCTTACCCCAATCAACCTGCCAAACATAAAATATGCACAATATTTATGACGAAATGACATAAAAGTATTAAAATTCCAAAAATGGAAAGTAATTTGCATTGAATATTAAAGTAAAATAAAAAATTATGGGATCAGTATATCTTGTTTCATTATTGTTTTTAGGCATCAGCATGTTTGTGTCTAATCGATTAAAGAAAAAATTTAACCAATACAACGAAGTTTATTTGGCTTCGGGATTATCTGGAAAGGAAATTGCAGAAAAAATGTTGCGTGATAACGGCATCTATGATGTGCAGGTAGTTTCTGTAGAAGGATTTTTATCAGATCACTACGACCCTATCAAAAAAACGGTAAATTTAAGTCCTGAAGTTTACCACAACAGAACAGTATCAGCAGCAGCAGTTTCTGCACACGAGTGTGGACATGCGGTTCAGCATGCAACAGCATACACATGGTTGATGATGAGAAGCCGATTGGTGCCAATTGTTCAGTTTAGTTCAAATTCAGTACAATGGATTTTAATGGGAGGTATTTTATTGGTTAATATTTTTCCTACTTTGTTATTGGTTGGTATTTTATTATTTGCTCTTACAACATTATTTACTGTAGTAACATTGCCAGTAGAATTTGATGCCAGCAACCGCGGTTTGGCATGGTTACAAAATGCAGGAGTAACTACATCAAATGAATTTCCTAAAGCGAAAGATGCATTAAAGTGGGCAGCTATGACCTACGTAGTTGCAGCATTGGCATCTGTAGCTACACTGGCACAATATGTGATGATATTTTTGGGTGGAAGAAGGAGGGATTAGGGGTAAGTGATAAGTGAAAAGTGAAATTTTTTTTATATGGTATATTAAGATGTAATTTGTCTAAAAATACGAAATAGAAAAATTAAAATGTCTTCTTTCAATAGCCCCCAGCTTCAGCTGGGGGTTTATGTTTATATTATATTGTCTTTAGCCAAAAATTTGAATAAATACTTCTATTGCCTAATTTTTTTAGTTTGCATCTTTCAACAAACCATTTCAACTTATCATTTATTCTCAATTAACCTAAGTTGCTCTAATAGATTTTGCG
>CAMBYC010000140.1 GCA_945871875.1 Sphingobacterium thalpophilum | reverse complement strand
CCGAAACCCATGAATATAATTTTTACACCCAATTCTTTTTCAAAAAGCGAACAAATAGGTATTGATCCGCCACCCCTAACCGGAACTGGTTCCTTTCCGAAGGTATCATGAATGGCTGCAGCTGCCGCTTTGTAGCCTTTAGAGTCTATTGGTGTAACATAAGGTTCTCCGCCATGGTGCTCTTTAGCTACTACTTTAACTCCTGGGGGTGCAATCTCCGTAAAGTATTTAATCAGTTTCTCTGTAATTACAGCCGATGATTGATTAGGTACCAATCTTGCTGAAATTTTAGCATAAGCTTTTGATGGCAAAACTGTTTTAGAGCCTTCTCCTATATATCCACCCCACATCCCGTTAACTTCTAAAGTCGGTCTGATGCCTGTTCTTTCTGAAGTAGTATATCCTTTTTCACCCCAAACTTCATCAATTGTTAAGTCTTTTTTATACGCTTCTACATCAAATGGTAAGGCAGCCATCTTTTTTCTGTCTTCCAATGATACTTCCTCAACATCATCATAAAACCCTGGAATAGTAATATGATTGTTTTCATCATGGCAAGAGGCAATCATTTTTGACAAAATAGTTAGAGGATTTGCAACTGCACCGCCATATACTCCACTATGCAAATCTCTGTCTGCCCCAGTAACCTCCACTTCTATATAACTTAATCCTCTAACACCAATGTCTATTGATGGCGTATCAATACTAATCATTGAAGTGTCACTAATCAAAATTACATCTGCTTTTAACTGCTCCTTATGTTTTTCTACAAATTTTGCCAAATTTGGAGAACCAATTTCTTCTTCTCCTTCAATGCAAAATTTGATGTTTGTAGTTAATGTTTTTGTTTGAACCATAGTTTCTAATGCCTTAATATGCATATAGAATTGACCTTTATCGTCGCAAGCACCCCGTGCAAAAATTTTACCATCACGTATTTCCGGATTAAAGGGAGCACTATGCCAAAGCTCTAATGGATCTGCCGGCTGAACATCATAATGACCATACACCAAAACAGTTGGTTTTGTAGAGTCTATAATTTTTTCTCCATAAACAATGGGATGACCTTCCGTAGGAATTATCTCAACCCAATCCGCACCTGCTTCTTGTAACCTCAATTTTACCATTTCCGCACAAATTACCATATCTTGGTTGTGCTCCTTTCTCGCACTAACTGATGGTATTTTCAACAAATCTAACAACTCCGATAAAAATCTTTCTTTATGCGTTTCTTGGTAAACTTTCCAACTATTCATCTTTTTTATTTTTTCAGCACTCAATTTAAACTTAACCAATATTTCTAGTCTATATGTGCGAATTATAAATTTACGCCTTAGATTATAAACTCAAGATAAAAATTGAAAAATTGGTGGAAATTTTTAATATAAAAAACCTTTGTTAATAATAACTACATTAGCAGTTAAATCAACAAAGGTTAATAATGGCAAACAATCGTACAACAAATATAGGGGCAGTTTTTAAATTACCAAATATTTGTTAAATTTATTTTTTATGTTTTTTTTGGCTAAACTTTTAGTATCTGTCTAAAAATTAGCATTTTACATATTAATATTTTTCATATCTATTTTGAATATATTCCCAATTGATAATTTTCCACCAATTTTCGATATAATCAACTCTTTTATTTTGATATTTTAGATAATATGCATGTTCCCAAACGTCTAAACATAAAATTGGAAATCCTTTAATGTCTGATACATTCATTAGTGGATTATCCTGATTTGGTGTAGAAATTACATTTAATTTTTTCTTATCATTGATAATTAACCAAGCCCAACCACTTCCAAAACGATTTTTTGCTACATCACTAAACATTGTTTTGAAACTTGCAAAGCTTCCAAATTCTTTTTCAATAGCTACCAAAAGTTTTCCTGATGGCATTCCTTCTCCTTTTGGTTTCATAGATTTCCAGAAAAGCTCGTGGTTATAATGCCCTCCTCCATTGTTACGCATTTTTACAGAATAGGATGAAATGTTGGCAAGTATTTCCTCTAAAGATAATTTTGGATCTACATTTTCCGCTTTTACCGCATCTTTCAAATTTGTAGAATATGCCGCCGCATGTTTCGAATAATGGATTTCCATTGTTAGAGCATCTATCATTGGCTCCAATGCATTGTAATTGTATGAAAGTGGCGTTTGATCAAATCCTGTTTGAAAATACAATGAAGCTTTTGTAGAAGCATCAAAGGATAAATTTGTAGCAATAGCTGGACCAGCAGCCACGGCAATTCCCGCTTTTGAAAGATTAGTTATAAATTTTCTGCGTTGCATAATCGTTATTATTAGTGGTTTGTTAAGTTAAGCTTTTTTAATAAAGAGATTTTTAATTCTTCCAAATGCCCGAATATACATTTCAGCATTAAATAACTGTGAATCTCTCATTGCCTTGTAAGTGAAAAATATCCCTACGGGTATTAAAACTAAAGTAGATAACCACATGCCTATAAATGGAGTAACCGTGTCGTTTCGTACAAATTTCTCTCCAAACATATTCAACAAATGGAAAATTAAAAAGAATATAACAGAAATCACTAACGGCATTCCAATTCCTCCTTTTCTTATGATTGAGCCCAATGGGGCACCTATCAAAAACAATACCAAACATGCAAAGGATAATGCAAACTTCCTATGCCATTCAATTTGATGCAATCTCAATTCCCGCTTTCTCATCTCATATTCTCCATTTATGATGTCGATAGAATTTTTGATTAGACTTATTTTATCTATCGCTCTACTGTATGTTAACATTACCAAAGAATCTGGAATCAGCTGTCTGTATTTTTTTATCTTTTTAGACAGAACTACTTTTTTTGAACTCCAACCAGTATCAAATTGTGGTGAAAAAGACATATAACTTAATGCTTCTCTTTGCATTCTTTGGGGTATTTCTTTTTCTACCATTTTGTTGAGAGAATCTGATGATTCACTTAATTGCTTAACATTCAACATGCCCCAATTTTTTTTAAACGCACTATCTGGCGTTTTAAAAACTTCAAAACTGCTTAGGTCAAATACTTTCTTGTAATCTTTAAACCCTAATCTTATGTAATCAGTTTGTGTGGTATTGTAAGTTCCTCTTTCTTGGTATCTTATTCCATTTTCTAAATAAAATTCTAAGAACTTTTTGTCTTTGCTGATGCTCATTTTCCCCTTTTCAGCAATAATGATATTGTCTTGCAAACGATAATCATTTTCATAAATAATTATATCATAGATACCAACTCCATCGGGGTCTTTTTTTCCAATTTTTATAGCGTAATTGGGTAATTTATCGTAAAATATTCCTTCTTTGATATCAAATGCTGGCTTCGCAACCCTAATATCATATAACAATGTGGTGAATTTTAAATTTGCTACTGGAATCACATAGTTTGCTAAGAAAAATGAAAATCCACACAACAATCCTGATACAACAAACAATGGACGCATAAATCTTAAAAGTGGAATTCCGGCAGATTTTATTGCAACCAATTCAAAACTCTCTCCCAAATTTCCAAAGGTCATAATGGATGAAATCAATACAGCCAAAGGAAGGGCTAAAGTCATCATAGTTGCAGTTACATAACCTGTTAATCTTAAAATTGTAAAACCATCTAATCCTTTCCCCACCAAATCGTCTAAATATTTCCAAAAAAATTGCATTACCAACACAAAGAGGGTAATAAAAAATGTGGCTATAAACGGACCCGCAAAGGCTTTTAATATTAATTGATCTAATTTCTTTATCACTTGCTTGATGTAACTTTATCTTAATGGATATTGCAAATTTAGCACTTTCAACAAAGGAACTTCAATTAGTTAGTGATAGTTCTATTATTTTTACAAAGAATGCAATTATTAACAAGGTTTGTGCATTATTTGATGATTTGAGCAACTCTTATCTTATTGAAACCCTCAATGCCCCAACCCTTAGCACAATCAGCCCTAAAATTTCTAAAGGGGAACAATACCAAGGGTTGCCTTATGTGATGTTAGATTATCCTCGTTTGTTTTCTAAAGAAGATGTATTAGCAATAAGAACTTTTTTCTGGTGGGGCAATTTTTTTAGCATAACCCTTCACCTTAAAGGAAAATACCAAAATAAATGCATTGAACCAATGCTGAAAAATTTTGAAATGCTTAAAGAAAATAATTTCTATGTTTCCACAACAATAAATGAATGGGAACACCACCCTATAATTGGAAACTCTTTAAATTTAAAAAACCTAGACTATACTACTTTCGAAAAAATCGCATTTGAACATCCTTTTCTAAAAATTTCAAAAACCTTCCCCCTAAATCTTTGGGAAAATTCAATCACTCTATTAAAAGAAGAATTTATATTATTAATTAATTGTCTTAATCTAACTATTATAAATTAATCTTAAAATCTATTAGTTCCCCAAACGGTGAAACAAATCTTTTACCTGATAGTCCCACAATCTCTTTTGATCTTGGATATCGCGCTTTTCTGCAAAATCTCTAATCAATAAAATGGTTTGATTGGTAACTTCAGATTTTTCTATGCGAAACTCAAAATATTCTGTAGGTGGCAAATGCAACCACTGAAATCTTACATATTTGTCTAATTCTGTATCTACAATCTTTGCCATTTCTGTAGATCCATTCCATGAAAAACTAAATACATAATCTCTCTCATCTACTTTATCCGCAAACCACTCTTGCAAACCTGCAGGGGTTGATAAAAAACTGAATAATATTGATGGAGAACATCTTACCGTATACTCTAATTCAAATAATTGTTTGCTCATTTTTGTTTAATTAATCCCTAAGTGTTTTTCTCTTTAATGCAATTATAGAAAATAAATCATAGCATCAAAATATTATTTTTACTAAACTTATGCTGTTGGCATAAAAATAGAGTGTTATATCTTAATAATTTAGAAAATTTATGAAATAATTATCATCTTTTATACATTATTAAATCTTTTTTAAAATTTCTTCTATCATTCCTTAATGCAATATTGCAAATATTTGCTCGTTTATTGAATGTTGACGGTTGAAATTCTAGCCAAATCTTTTTATTTATCTAAAACCAATGTAACTATGAGTATGCGACAGCTTAAAATATCAAAATCAATTACTAACCGAGAATCACAAAGTCTTGAAAAGTATTTGCAAGAAATTGGTAGGGTAGAACTCATAAAACCTGAAGAAGAGGAAGAATTGGCTCGCAGAATTAAGCTCGGCGATCTCAAAGCATTAGACAGATTGACCAAGGCAAACTTACGCTTTGTAGTTTCTGTGGCTAAACAATACCAAAACCAAGGTTTATCTCTTCCAGATCTAATTAATGAAGGCAATTTTGGTTTGATAAAAGCTGCACAACGGTTTGATGAAACACGTGGATTTAAATTTATTTCTTATGCCGTTTGGTGGATTCGCCAAAGTATTCTGCAATCTTTAGCCGAACAATCTCGCATAGTTCGTTTGCCGCTCAATAAAGTGGGTTTAACCAGTCGCATCAACAAAGCGTATCAACAATTGGAACAGGAATTTGAGCGCGAACCTTCTGCCGAAGAACTTGCTGAAATGCTTGAAATTGATACTGAAGAAGTTACAGCAACTTTAGGGATGAACGCCAGACATGTTAGCATGGATTCTCCTCTTGGCGAAGGTGAAGATAGCACACTTGTTGATGTTATGTCTAACCCAAATGCTGCTTTTGCTGATGAAAAGTTAGCATATTTTGATTCTCTAAAGATGGAAATTGAAAGATCTTTAAATACACTCACCGATCGCCAACAAGAAGTAATTCGTTATTTCTTTGGATTAGATAGAGAAAATCCAATGAGTTTAGAAGATATTGGTGAAAAATTTAGCCTAACTCGCGAAAGGGTTCGCCAAATTAAAGATAAAGCGATAACCAGATTAAGAAATACTACTCGAAGCAAACATTTAAGAGATTATCTAGGTAATTAATATTGCTCGTTGTTTTGTACTTTTGTTTTGTTTTAAAGTGAGCATTAATTTGTTCACTTTTTTTATTTTGGTAAAATGCTTCTTATGTTTCAAAATTTAAGTGATAAACTGACCTCGGCTTTCAAACAACTCAAGGGTGAGGGTAGAATTAATGAACTCAATATCGCCAATACGGTAAAAGATATTCGAAAGGCTTTATTGGATGCCGACGTTAATTATAAAATAGCCAAAGAATTTACCGACAAGGTAAAAGAAAAGGCATTAGGACAAAAAGTTCTTTCTGCTGTTAGTCCTGGCCAATTGATGATTAAGATTGTGAAAGATGAGCTTACTGAACTAATGGGTGGTTCTGAGAGTAATTTAAATATCGCAGGAAACCCTGCAATCATCTTAATTTCTGGATTGCAAGGTAGTGGTAAAACTACTTTTAGTGGTAAATTGGCAAACTATCTAAAAACAAAGGGAAAATCTCCTTTATTGGTTGCCTGCGACGTTTATCGTCCTGCTGCTGTTGAACAATTGAAAATTCTTGGAACACAAATAAATGTTGATGTATTCAGCGAACTAGAAAACAACAACCCTGTTCTTATAGCCCAAAATGCTATCAAATATGCAAAGGCAAACAACAAAAATGTAGTTATTGTAGATACTGCAGGTCGTTTGGCAATTGATGAGTTGATGATGACCGAGGTTGCAAATATTAAAGCTGCCCTCAATCCTCAAGAGATTTTATTTGTTGTGGATAGTATGACCGGCCAAGATGCTGTTAATACGGCAAAGGCTTTTAATGAAAGGTTGGATTTTACGGGTGTTGTTTTAACCAAGTTGGATGGCGATACGCGGGGTGGTGCGGCTCTATCTATTAAATACACCGTTAAAAAGCCTATCAAATTTGTAAGCAGCGGCGAAAAGATGGATACAATTGATATATTTTATCCAGACAGATTGTCGCAACGTATTTTGGGCATGGGTGATATCACCACTTTTGTTGAAAAGGCTCAAGCTCAATACAATGAAGAACAGGCAAGAAAGCTTGAAAAGAAAATTCGTAAAAATCAGTTTGATTTTCAAGATTTCTTAGACCAGCTTCAGCAAATCCAAAAAATGGGA
>CAMBYC010000139.1 GCA_945871875.1 Sphingobacterium thalpophilum | reverse complement strand
CCTTACCCTCTTTTGTGTGTTTATAATATCCTTCTTACAGATAAAATCAAATTACTGCCTGCTGCAACAATCCCTGAAGAATACGACCTATATCTTTGATTAGTGATATTCTCCCAGCCAATTGTAATTGCAATTTTAGGATCTAATTGATAGCTTGATTTTAAATTTAATGTATACCAAGCTGGACTATAGAACTTTCCATTAGCATCCTTTGCATAGATATCTGTTTTGGCCTGTTCCACTGGAGCTAATTCAGCGGCTTTGACTTCCCCATTGTAGGCAGATGAAAATTCAATAAAGATTTTATTTCTGCTATATCTCACATTGGTGTTACCATAAAATGGTGATGCATGTCTCAATGGTACCTGCTCATTTTTTATATCATCTGTTTCTTTCCCATTAATCCAATTCGCAAAACTTTGTATAGTTAAATCTTTGCAGATTTTATAATGAATACTGGTCTGTAAACCCCAGACTGTGGCGGTTGACACATTTTGCATGGCATGAACCCTGCTCAAAACTCCACCAAAATTTATACTATCCTTCCCATTATATTGGTAAGGTCTCAATGTAATGGCATTGTTTAACCAGGTGTGAAAAACATTCAATTCAATTTTCAGTTTATCATGTATCCTAACCACAGTCCCCATTTCTGCATTCCAGGCATATTCTGATTGTAAATTGGGATTCGGGACTGTCAAGTTTCCTGGCACACTTTCAAACAATTTTCCTACGTCATCCACATTCGGCATGCGGTATCCTGTAGATACATTTCCGTTGATTTGAAGGTACTCATTTGGCCTATAAACTATTCCCAAATTGCCCGTTAAACCTCCATCTTTAATGTTGGTTTTTTGGTAAGGGAATTTAATAAATGTAGTATCAAAGTTTGCATTGAGTTGGTTGTAACTGTAACGCAATCCCGTCAATAAAGTCACCTTTTCATGCACGTTAACTTTATAACTGCCATACAAACCACTGGTTTGCCAACGGCTGTTGTTGGGGTATCTACTAACAAAAGGACTCACTACTCCTGTACTGATATTTGTTCTTGAACCAACGGACCCAACAAGATTGTACACATGCTCTAGGCCATAAAATAAGGAGCCTTTGCCTACCTTTTTTTGTGCATCCCAATTAAGACTATATGCATCTACACTTTCTGATTGGATGTTTCGTGTTGTTGTTGCTCTAGTTCGATCAATTCTGCTTTCTGCATAACTCTGATAACCAATCACCAATCTCGAACCATCAGCAAGTAAACGTTTTTTGTTGTCTGACAATGTTAATGAATGCATTCTCCATAACATAGGTCCATAGCTCCATTCTGCAAAGCGCAACTTGTTGTTTCTATATTGAATTAAACGATCATAGCGTGGTGCTTCTCCAGTTCCGGCATAAGTAAATGAATAGGTTAAGTTGATGTTGTCATTTAATTTATACCTCACTTTCTGTAGTAAGTTCACTTGATTGTAACCAGAAAATCTTTGTATTCTTGAGTTTTTATTAGCGATGATACTATCTACATTGTTGATGCGCTCTACATACTCTTTTCTCAAATATGAAGCAGGACCATGAACACCCATTTTTAAGTCGCCAAATTTGCTGTAGGTAAATGAACTAAAAAACGACCAATTTCTATTTGCGACATTGATGTCTGCATGAAAGGTATTCTCCTCATTAGCCGATGCATATCGAATTGTTGAGCTTCCTTTGATTGCGAGCTTATTGTGATTGGAGAACTTGGGTTCTATTGTGTGAAAATCTATTACCCCTCCAATTGCATCACTGCCGTAAATTAATGAACCTGGACCAAAAACCACTTCTGCTCCACCCAAGGAAAGTGGATCAATGCTAATGATATTCTGAATATTGCCACTTCTGTAAATAGCATTGTTCATACGCACACCATCTACAACCATCAACACTCGGTTGGTAGCAAATCCACGGATCATGGGACTTCCACCTCCTAGCTGACTTTTTTGGATGAAGACACTGCCTATTTGTCCTAATAAATCTGCAGTGGTCTGCGGATTACGTAACCTTGCATCCCTCAAATTGACCTTCTCTATCATATTGGGAATTTCCTTGCTGTCTTGTTCCCATTTATTGAAAGAAACAAATATTTCTTCTAAGCTCTTTGCTGTGCTATCTGTCTCTTCTTGAGCATAAGTATAGAATTGTATACTTAGGCATAAGCATAAACAAGACAAGCAATAACGATTTGATTTCATTATTGTCGTTTTAAAGTGTCCGATAATTTAAAATTGAAAATTTAACGCTATGAAATCATTTCTTTTGGCGGCATTTTAATCCTCTGTTTATGTCCCTCTGCAATTGAACTTGTATATTTTATAAAATGGTTTTCATTCGGCATTAAAAGTGTTACGGGGATATTTTCTATTTTATTGGTTATTGCAATGATTCCCAAGAAGTTTTGAAAAATCTGAAATGTAATTTTTTTTGAATCTCCTTCTTGGTTTGCATAATATTCCTCAATACTATCCAATTCAGTCTCATCATCATCAAATAATCCACTAATCGTATACATGCCATTCTCAAGATGAATTGTTTTAACATCAAACATTTTTCCTTCAAGAATTAATTCATGTCCTTGGTTATACCATTCAATCTCATTCTCAGGAATTTTAATGGTAGTCAATTGTTCTTTGTTTACTCGCTCAAACATGTTCATTCTTATAACAAACCTTGAACTGAGAAAAAATCCTGAAAAAAATAACGGCAGACTGCTAGCTAGTATTATACATGATATGGAGATGATTCGTCTTAGACGCATTAGTGTCTGCTGTTAAAGTATTCAATCAAAAATAATCATAATTAAATAAACTAATCCGTTCTATATTGTAAAGTAAATTAGCTAACTAAGTAGAGATTAGTGTAGAGTTTATGCTTCTAAATTATTGTTTATAATAGATTTATAGAAGTAATTTTTTATCATAATTATAATAAGTTCCAGACTTATGAATGAAATTTTTAATAAATGTGTTGATTTCTATGATACTTAGGAGATATTAAAGTTTGATTTGGGTTCTTCCCGGAATGTTTTTTCTGTTTCTTGAGTCTGAATCTGTCTGTACTTTGATATTTTATTACTTTAAAATTTTATAATTATTTCTTTTAAGTATTTCTACTTTTACAAGGTCAAAATCTTATTTATCTTTTTATTTATTTTAATGAAACCCATCATGCTTAGGATATTTTCAATTTTAATTATTGCTCTTATCATGCAAAGTTGCAATTTCTCAAGATCAACAGATGCAGATATTATTCCTTCTGATTCATTGATAAAAACGATAGTTGTAAAACATTTTACTGCACAAAATGAGATGGATGGAGGAGAATATGCAACAGTAGACAGCCTTAATATTCTCAATAAAACTTTGTCTACAAATAAAAAAGAAGTTTTTGTGCAATACTCAATACGTTGTTCTTATCAACCTCCGGTTTTGCCTCCTGGCTTTCAAAGAGAGCCTTCACCTCCCTTAATCAAAACTGCAATTATGAAAATAGTTTTTAAAGAGGGGAATTGGATTTATCAGATGGATGACGTGATGACAAATAATCTATGAAATGATATTGTTGATCTAGTTTTCCAATTTAAGTATTTCAATATAATTTGCTCTATTATTGAGCGATTGGAGTTTAACCAAGAGCTTTAAAGGATTTTAAGATTGAATTTTAATTTTAATATATTGTTAAACTTGTAGAAAAGAATAGCATCAAATTGTCAAGTTTTTTTACTAACAAACTTATGTTTGTTTAAAGTTTTTGATATGCCATATAAATGCCTCGTAGTTTTTATAATTCTTACATTCAATTTTTCTAATCCATCCAAAGCACAAACTTCTGATACACTTGATGTTCAAATGAACGCAAACCAATTTTTACAAGGAGACACCCTCAATTTTGGCGTTGAGTTGAAAGATTATATTAATGTTGCTAAAGCAGCATCGATTCATTTATGGATTGAAGAGTTAAATACTGGGCGAAAATGGCATTATCGGTATCCTTTAATCAATGGATATATAAATGCTTTTCTAACGCTTGATAATCAATTGAATGATGGTGTTTATGCATTCAATTTCTTACTGCAAAAAAAGTTTTTTAATCTATTTGGTTTGGTGAAAAATGCAGAAAAAAACGAAGAAGCACTTAATTACATCATACTTACTAAAAACCTACAAAGCGTTTCTGGCTCGGTGAAACTAAACGAAATAAAATCTTTTAGTACTGGCAATTTGTTGTTTACAGATTCTGCATATATAATTTTTTCAAGATTAAAACACAATTACAATAAACTTCAATTGGAAATCCAAACTCCATTGGACTCTTTTTTCAAACCTTCTGCCATGGTTACAAAATTTGTCAAAATTGGCAAAACCATAGATTCTTCCAAAAGATTTAATCCCGATAGTATGCCTAAATATGTTTTTAATGCTGAAGATACCATGTACAAAACAGTACTTCAAGAGGTTGTGGTAACCGCTAAAGCAAAAAAATTGGCAGATAAATTTCTGGAAGAGAATGGGTCTGGAATGTTTAATGGGGCAGATGCAATCGTTTTAGATGGATTAGAGAGTGATGAAATCGCTAATTCTACCAATCTATATAATTATTTGTCTAGTCAAGTTGGTGGATTAAATGTGGCATATGATGAAGAAGGTACAAGAAAGTTTATGTGGCGAAAGCATACAACCCAAATATATATAGATGAAATTAAAGTAGATCCTTCACTTTTTGACGATATCAATCCATCTGATGTAGCTTTAATTAAAATTTACCGCCCTGGTGTTACAGTTTCATTTGGATCTGCATCGGGAGGAACAATTGCAATTTATATGAAAAAGGGTGCATACAGTAAACCCAAAAAAATAAGCAACAATTTCTATATTTCTGGTTATTCTGGTTTAGAAACTATCTGGAAGCAATAGAAATATTCAAATGACGAAAAGTTAATTTGAATAAGCTTTATTCTTTGTGTAAAAAATTATAATTTCCATTTCATTTATTACATTACACAATTATAAATAGCTTTAACAACGATTATCTCATTTTATGCCAAAACTAATATTATCAGTACTTGCTTTTTATCTATTCCCTCAATTTAGTTCAGTAAATCCAACGCCTTTGATTGATAAAAATCTTCAATCACAATCCTTAAAAATGATTGACAAGAAAATTGAAACATTACCGCTATACGAAAATGCAGTTCCTAATTCTATAGATGCTCCAAATAAGGAAAATGTTACCAATACAGACGGAATTATGCGGATTGCAAAAGTTAGTAAGCCTACAATCACCATGTATAAACCAGAAAATCCCAACGGCAAAGCTGTAATAATTTGTCCTGGTGGCGGTTATGGTATTTTGGCATGGGAAAAAGAAGGTACAAAAGTGGCAGAATTGTTTAACCAATGGGGGATAACCGCTTTTGTGTTAAAATATCGTTTGCCAGATGATACAACAATGGTTGATAAATCTCTTGCTCCCCTCCAAGATGCTCAGCAAGCAATAAGAATGGTTAGAAAGAACGCTACAAAATGGAATATCAATCCTAAAAGTATCGGAATAATGGGCTTTTCTGCTGGTGGACATTTAGCATCAACAGCTGCAACGCACTTTACTTTTAATGCTGATAAAAACAACTTAGATACTACTTCAGTAAGGCCAGATTTTGCAATTTTAATGTATCCGGTTGTAAGTTTTGATCAAACTTTTACACATAAAGGTTCTAAAACCAACTTATTAGGCAAAAATCCTACTCAAGAACAAACAGATTATTTCTCTAACGAACTTCAAGTAAATGCATCAACTCCTCCTACTTTTTTAGTTCATGCAGGAGATGATGGTGCTGTTCCTGTAGAAAACAGCATTCGCTTTTACCAAGCTTGTATAAAAAATAAAGTTTTGGTTGAAATGCATTTGTATCCAAAAGGTGGTCACGGTTTTGGATTAAACAATAAAACTACAACAGACAAATGGACCGAAAGATTAGAGAATTGGGTGAACAATTTGAAATAATAAAGCCTTAATACATCTAATCTATCAACCCTAATATAATTTTTTATGCAATCGATAAAAACCGCAATGTGTGCTTTTGGGATGAGTGGGAGAGTTTTCCACGCTCCTTTTATCACCAACAACCCTGGATTTGAATTGTACGGCGTGTTTGAACGCACCAATAAAGAATGTGAAAAACTTTATCCAACTATTAAAACATTTCGCAGTTTGGATGAAATGTTGGCAGATGAACAAATTGAATTGGTTATTGTAAATACACCAAATCTTACCCACTTTGAATACACTAAAAAGGCACTTTTCGCTGGAAAACATGTTGTGGTTGAAAAACCATTTACCCCAACTGTTGAAGAAGCCTCAGAACTAATTGAAATTGCACAATCAAAAAACCTCCTTCTTTCTGTATTCCAAAATAGACGTTTTGATAGTGATTTTCTCACGGTAAAAAAGGTTCTTGATCAAGATTTATTGGGTTCAATTGTAGAAGCATCAATTCATTTTGACAGATTTGTACCTGCGTTGAGTTATAAAACGCATAAAGAAATTGTAGCAAAAGGCGTTGGAACAATTTACGATTTAGGTTCACACATCATCGATCAAGCACTTTGTTTGTTCGGAATGCCTGATGCTGTATTTGCTGATATGATGACCAATCGTCCTGGTTCTGTGATTGATGATTATTTTGAGATAAGGCTTTATTATCCTGAACATAGAGTGATTTTAAAATCCAGTTATTATGTTCGCGAGTCTTTACCAGGGTTTGTATTACATGGGAAGTTGGGGTCATTTTTGAAACATCGTGCAGATGTTCAAGAGGCAGATTTGCAAAGTGGAAAATCTCCAAGTGAAAACCCTTGGGGCAAAGAACCTGATGATAAAATGGGTTTCTTGCATACAGAAATAAATAATCAAATTGTTAAAGAATTTGTTCCAACAGAACAAGGGAATTACGGCAATTATTACCAAGGTATTTTCGATGCTATAAGAAATGGTGCAAAGCTTCCGGTAACTGCTGAAGAGGGCAAAAATGTAATTGCAATCATTGAAGCAGCAATAGCTAGTCATGAAAAAAAAACAATCATAAACCCACAGTTAAAAGTTAAAA
>CAMBYC010000138.1 GCA_945871875.1 Sphingobacterium thalpophilum | reverse complement strand
TAAATTTTAAATTCTCCAACCAAATCTTGCTACAATCTCAACAACCTATTTAGATAAAACTCAAAAAGCCGTTTTAGAAATAAATTCTAAAACGGCTTTTTTAATATGATTTATTTATCTAATTAAAGATAAAATCTTATGATTACTTGTTGAAAACAGCCCAACCAGTAGTCCAGTTGTTTGTTCCATCAAAAGCACCTACATAAGTTACTTTTTCAAAGAATGCATCAGCTAAAGTACCAAAATCAAACTTAGCACCTGCCAACAATGGAGAACCAGTAGTTGGTAACAAATTAGGAGCAGCGTTATTGAAAGGAGCTCCCATTTTTAAAGTAGTAACATCAAGAACCTGCTTTGTGAAATAATTCACATCTAATCTTGTAGCGATACCTAAAGAATCGACAACAGTGCCACCAGCAATAGTAGTTGCTGCAGCAACTTGTACATATCTACCACCAAAGTTATTCAAATAACTGTTATACATAGCACTTGTTCCTCTGTGGAAATAAGCCAAAGTAGAATCATCATCAATTCTAATTCCAGCATCTTGACCACCAACAACTACAGAGTTTGCTAAAATAAATTTAGAACCTCTTCTCCAACGCATTCCAACACCAAAATCAGGATTTGTACTGCTGTTTGGCCCGATTGCAGTGATATTAGACATTACAGGGAAAGTGATAGGAGCTCTATTTAAAAGGAAACCACTTGAAGGGTTAACGTTATCACACTCAAAGTTGTTAGAAATATCACCAGATGTTCCTTTAGGATCAGTGAAAGCTGGATCTTTGATAGAAACAGCGAACTGTATTTTACCAACATATCCGTCATCAAAATCGAAATCATCATCAGCACAGTTATAAGCGATAAGGTGCTTACAGTTTACCGTTCCACCATAAATTTCAAATGCATCATCATAACCACGTAGAACTTCTACATAATCAACTATAGTTCCAGAACCAACAGCATATAAAGACAAACCGTTAATTTCATCACCAGGATTAACTGCTTTACCAGCATATTCCAAACGAATATATCTTAAGATACCAGAATTGTCTGTAGCATTAGTACCACCGAATACTTCATATTTAGTATCAACACCACCCTCAATTTTCAAGTGATTACCGTTCCAAGGAGCAGCACCAGCAACAACCAATCCACCAAAGTCACCAGGAACCGGTACAGTTTCAGCAGAAGTGAAAACGATAGGATTAGCAACAGTTCCGTCTGCAATAATTTTAGCACCACGAACAATTACCAAAACACCTGCAGAATCTTTATTTGAAACGATTTTTGTACCAGGCTCGATAGTTAATGTAGCACCATTCTCTACATAAACATAACCTCTTAAACGGTAGATATAATCCTTTTTCCAAGTTGTGCTTGCAGTGATAACACCACGAACATCGAATCTAGTACCTGGAGCAGCAATTAAATTGAAACCAGCCAAAGAAGCAATACCACCAGGAGTAGTAACAGCAACTGCACCTGAAGCACCTGCACCTACAACAGCTGTGATGCTTGTAGCACTAACTACAGTAAAAGAAGAAGCAGCAACACCACCAAAAGTAACTGAAGTAGCTCCAGTCAAATTTGTACCAGTGATAGTTACTGTTGTACCAGTACTTCCAGTTGTTGGAGTAAATGATACAACTGTTGGAGCAGAAGGAAGAACTACATCTGGTGTAGACTTTTTACAACCGGCTGCAAATAATACCGCAACCAAGGCTGCCAATGAAAGCAACTTTCTCATTTTGTTTTTGTTTTTTGTTTGTTTAAATTTTTGTTTTACTTATTCAAATTAACCTTTAAACTAAGTGATACCGTTGTACCCAATTTAGCTGAGTTAATAATCTTATCTGTTGATGGATCGAATTCCATATTTTTAGGGTTTTGATCAAACTTATAATACCACGCAAAAGGCTGTGCCAAAATATCACTAACTGTAAATTTCATTTCTGCTTTTTCCTTAAATAACTTCTTGCTGATTTGTAAATCTATCAAATCACGTGGACGCTCATAAATATTAAATGCTCCACCAACAACTGCACGATACTTTAACCTTGGACCAATCTTATTGTACAACAAATTGAAAGATAAATCATCATTTTTTGTAGTATACGTTAATCCAGTATTAATTAAGTATGGTGATTGACCTTGCAATGGACTGTTTTTAAAATCACTTGAACCTGGCAATTTTACTGAACCTTCAATATATGCAAGGTTTGAATAAAACACAATGTTTTTAAAGAAAGAACCAGTTAAGAAATCTAAACGTTTGCGTATTTCCAACTCTGCACCATAAGCATTTGCACTTGTAGCATTTGTATAAGACAATACATCATTTCCAGAATTGATTTGCTCAATTGGACTGTTAAAAGATTTGTAAAAAACACTTCCTGAAATAATCTCCCCAGTTCCTGGAAACAATTCGTAACGGATATCAGCATTGGTTCCTTTACTTCTTTTCAAATTTGGATTACCTCTAATAACCATGAAGTTTTCATAATCAAACACACTGTAACTTGCCAACTCTCTAAATTCTGGTCTGTTTACAGATTGAGAACCTGCTACACGTAAATTTGCTTTGCTATTGATTGCATATGTAAACAATACAGAAGGCAACACGTCTAAATTATCTAATTTAACTGGAGCTTGATTCAATGCCAACAATTGTTGATTGTATCTTTCAGCTCTTACACCACCTGTAATTTTAAATTTCTCCGTAACCGACCCATCAAACATTGCATAGCCAGCATTCATCATAGCGTTTGCAGTATAATCAGTAGAGTTGGTTGATATAGATGCTAATGTGAGTTTATAATTGTCAACATTTGCAGCGTTAAATATATTGTTAAAAGAAGCATTTTTATTTTCAATAATTGTTGCTCCTCTGAAATCTAATGCAGCATATCCCAAAGCAGTTACATTTACCGCTCTGTCACGATAATAATTGCTTACCCCAAACTTTATCTTTTGTTGATACTTTGCAGCACGCAAATCATAAGTCAAATTAGCATTTGCACCATAAATCATTTCCCTCAAATCTGAAAACACTCTACCGGCATTTCTAATTTCAGGTGAATTTTCGTTACCCAAATTTATGTAATAATAAGCAGTGCTATTGTTTGGCGTTCTAAATGTAATCAAATGTTGGTCGGGCTGGTGCTTATAGGTAATTCCTGTTGACGTATTCCAATCCAATTTCAACTTTGTGTTCAGAGTATGTAATCCTTCAACAACAGTATTAAACAAACCATTACCGCTTGCTTCAGAATTCATTCCTTTGTAAGTAAATATATCTGGATTATTGACATTGTTTAAACCTTTTCTTAACTCAATAGCTTTCGAAAATTCATTGTTGAACATGTTTTTCCAAGATATCTTAGACTTCTTATACGAATAAGTAAAATTCGCCAACCCAGTCAACTGGTTGCGTTGGTCATATCTATCAGTAACATTCTCATACAAAAAGAATTTATCCAACTGATAATCGCTTCTTATTCTTTCATTTACTCTTCTTGATGTACTATAGCCAACAGAAACTATATAACCAAATTTGCGGTTATTTTTTAATACAACAGTATTACCAGTATTGTAGTTTGCACTAAAATTAGGATAACTCTGCATCGCAGGCTCATAACCATAGTTTGAAGCAAAACTATTTGTAATGGTTCTTTTATTTGCAGGTGAAAGGTTAATTATCCCTGAAGTTTTGAAAGGAGCATACAATGAAGGAAGCTCTCTTTTATCATCAAACAATCCTAAAGCATCTAAACTTCCTTTGTTGGTTGTAGTATAAAAATCTTTGAATTGGGTTTGTGAGTTTGCACTTATTCCAAATGAAAACTCATTAATTGCTTTACTTGGATAATCTTTTGTAGTTACTTTAATGGCTCCACCAGAAAAATCTCCAGGCAAATCTGGAGTTGGTGTTTTGTAAACCACCAAATTGTCTATCAATGATGAAGGAATAATATCAAACGCAAATGCTTTTTTATCTGCTTCAGTACTTGGTAAAACTGTATTGTTCAACAATGATACATTGTAACGCTCGTTTAAACCTCTTACAATTACAAATTTATTGTCTTGCACAGATGCACCACTAACTCTTTTCAATACATCACCAGTATTTTTATCTGGAGAACGGCGAATCGCTTCTGCAGAAATTCCATCAGAAATGGATGAACTGTTTCTTTGTGCTGTATATATTGATGCAATTGACTCTTTCTTTGCACTACTTCTAATAACAATACCTTCTAATTCTTTTGCCTTGGCTCTTGACAACAACACATCAATATTTGCTCCGCTTTCTGGAACAATCTCAGAAACCAATTTGGTTGAGAAACCTAATGCAGAAACTTTGATGCTATACTTCTTGCCGATATCTAATTTAAAGAAAAATCTTCCTTCTACGTCTGTTACAACTTTCTTTCCACCTTCTACCAGTTCCACTACAGCACCTGATAATGGAGAATTGTTTCCTTCTTCTATTACTTTACCTGAAACGGAAACTTGTTGAGCTGAAACTGCTACTGTAAAAAAAATACTTACCAAAAAGGTAAGGAATACTTTAAATGACATACCTAAAATTTTATCAAAGTTAGATGCAAGAATTACGTTTTAGACAAATCCAATGTTACCAAAAAGTTAACACAATGTTACCAAAATATTAACCCCATTATAAAGCCTTCTTTTTAAAGGCTTAATAATGGGGCTAATTTATTGACTATAACAGACTTATGCTTCTTTGCTAATTACTTATTCTCATTAGAATAATGAGCGGCTTTGATTGCATCTTTATCATCCATAGCGGGACCTTGCAAAATCTTTTTCCAATCTGTGATGTGATTGTACTTTTTCATTGCTTTCTCGGTATCAAAAATGATTTTATCAGGGAAAACCAAATTGTATGGTGTAAAATCTGGCTTTGGCGTAAACCAATCGTCTAGTAATGATGAAGTTACATCATATTGATTTACATAAGGCACATTGAGCACATTGTAAATGGTTTTTAAAATGGCTCCAAAGTTTGCGTGTGTATGAGAAACATATCCTTTTTTTACATAAGGACCAGCCATCATCAATATACTTCTATGTGCATCAATGTGATCAACACCACCTTGTGGATCATCTTCAGTTACAATTACCAACATATTTTTCCAATATGGAGTACGGGAGAGGAAATGCAACATTCTTCCTAAACCCAAATCGTTATCTGCCATATAAGACGATGCATAAGGATAACCATCATTTGCACGAATTCCCGCTCCATGGTCATTGGGCAATTGTAGGGTTACAAGTTGTGGCATTTTTGACTTACCCTTTAACCACATTTTTGTAAACTCACTTTCAAACTGGTCTAACCTAAACTGATCGGGTATATTCATGTTAAACCCTGCGTAATTGTGGCTTGTTCTTCTCCACAAAGGATCTTGCATTGGCACCATTACAATATGTCCAGCTCCTGTAGCGGTATCAAACCACTGCTCTCTTACGTGAGCAGTTTCATTGGCTTCTCCAAAATTGTAAAAAGATACATTCTTTCTTTCCATCGCTTCCCAAATGCCACCTTTTTCTGCATAATCTTCTGGGTCCATACTTCCCGTAGAACCTGGATACCTTCTACCCGGAGCTGCTGAAAAGAACTTTGCACTTGCACCTGAACTTGAATTGGTTTCTACCCACTCGTTCGGAATAACGCCCATCATCCAATGGTGACCATGTATAGATGCATCACTATCGCAATAAAAATTATCGCTAAATGCAAATTGCTTTGCTATTTTATGGTGATTTGGCGTGATGTTTACCCTTGTATTGTCTGCCATCGGCACATTTAACCCATATTTCGCTAATGTAGAATCGCCATTAGCATTTGGTAATTGTCCAAAAAACTCATCGTAAGTACGATTTTCTTTGGTGATATAAACCACATATTTAATTGGACTTTCCCTCAATCCAGGCAATGGAGGTAATGGATTAACACCATCGTCTTTAATATTTACAACAGAAAAAGTAGATGCTTTAACGGTTTGGGTATATTTAGCAAGATTTAAACTATCAGGAACGGCAAGTTTCTGAAAAGTTCCCAATTGAATATCGCCTACATAAGTTCCTTGAATTGGTTTAACAAACCCTTTTCCACCATTTGGACCCGCTCCTAAACCTCTACAAGAAATGATATACATGCTTTTTTCATCTGGAGAAAGTTTAACACGACTTGTTCCCCATCCTGCAGGAATTAATCCTTTAGTTTGCTTAGATTTCACATCAACAACAGCAACAGCATTTGCACCTAATAATGCTACATAAAGTGTTTTTTCATCTTTGCTTAGGGTTATGCCAAATGGCAACAAACCACGATATTTATCCATTTTAGCATCAAAATGAACAGCAATATGATCTATAATTTTACTTGTGCGGTAATCAATTACAGCAATATTATCGTTAGAAGCATTGGTAATGTAAGCATATTTAGTACCAACTGCAATTGAATTTGGACTTGAACCACCTACAACTTCAGCTTCTTCCACCATTTCACCAATTTGGTATCCCGTTTTGAACTTCTTAACCAATTGATTTTTAGAAAGATCGAAACTGAAAACGCTCATCGCATCTTCGTGTAATGGAGAACCTACTCCTGGAATTTCTTTGCCGTCAATTGTTGTTCCTTCGATAGCTTCTTTGGTGCCATTTCCATAAGGGTGGTAAGGAATCATTTGCTTTTGCATGTTTTCTTTGGTAGTTCCTTTTACCAATGGATATTCATACAACCCAACATTAGCTACAAATGCAAATTGTTTATCAGGGCTAAGAGCCAAACCAAAAGGCAATCTTCCCGATTTCATTGAAGCAATAATCTTTTTTGAAGGAATATCTATTCTAACCAATCGAAAATTACCTCTATCCAAAGCCAACAATTCGTGTTCATTCAATAAAACCAAATCAGAGGTATAACTATCCTCATAATTAACACCATTGATAGTACCATTAAGAGAAATTGAATCTAAGGTTATAAATTTTTCAATATCGTAAACAATAACAGCACCATTATCACCACCACTTAAATATACTGTTTTATTGTCTGCCGCAAAAGCAACACCAATAAAAGAACCGTTTTTCAAAGGAGATTTAATTTTTTTGTCGTACGAAGGAATTCTAACGGCATTAAGGTTATTGTTGTCAATTATAGTGATTACACCATCATGGATGGTAACAGATTT
>CAMBYC010000137.1 GCA_945871875.1 Sphingobacterium thalpophilum | reverse complement strand
AAACCCATGATGATCTGGTAACAATTGATCTTCAGCTGCCATAACAGCTAAACCCGCTTCTGAAGACATTTCTGAAAAGCTTACATAATCACGCTTTAACCCATCTCCTGAAAATAAACTACCCAATTGTGTTAGCGTAAAGGGTGGATCTATCCACTTTAATACTATTATATAAACCAATTGAGATAGAAATAAAACGAAGAATATTTTGCGAACCGTTTTTAGCATGGGGGAATAGTGATTAGTAGTTAGTAATTAGTAATTAGTAGTTAGGGGATACAGATTAGTTAGCAAGATTTAAATTTTTTATAGAATTGTGATTATATAAAATTATTAAAAATTAAACAATAATTTTTAATAACACTATCCCCCCTAACTACTAACAACTAACTACTAACCTACGATATCCTCTGAATTAAATCCGCAATTAATGCCGTCCAACCGGTTTGGTGATTGGCTCCTAGGCCTTTTCCGGTATCTCCATGAAAATATTCAAAAAACAAAAGCAAATTTTCGTTGCCGGGTCTTGAATAAAACTCTTGGTATTCGCCAAAAACAGGTTTTTCTCCTTTTTCGTTTGCTTTAAAAATATGGGTTAATCTTTCGGTTAATTTATCGGCAACTTGTATAAGATTGATTGAATGTCCACTTCCAATAGGGTATTCAATTAGTAATGAATCACCATAAAAGTTTCCATATTGACGTAAACTCTTGATAATCATATAGTTCATTGGAAACCAAATTGGTCCACGCCAGTTTGAGTTGCCACCAAAGAAGTCGCTGGTTGAATCTCCAGGATCATATTGTATGGTGAAATTTTGTCCGTTTATATTTACTGTATAAGGATTTTTTTCATGGTACTTTGATAATGCTCTTATTCCGTAATCAGAAAGGAATTCAGATTCATTAAGAATACGCTGCAATAAAAATTTCAATCTTTCTTTTGGTAAAAGCGACATTAAAATTTCACTTCGCTCACCATGTTCTTCATTGGGCCAAAATAGAAAGTTTTTTAGTCGATATTTTTCAAACCAATTTACTCTTTTGGAGAAATCTTCCAATTTATCCATTACCCTTTTTTGTATTACAGAAACAGCAAATAAACTGGTTAATCCAACAACAGATTGAATTCTTAGGTGAAGGGGTTCAGAGCCTGAAATTGTTAATGTATCATAGAAGAATTTATCTTCTTCATTCCACATGCCGTGGTGGTTTAAAGCTTCAGCAATTAAAACAAATTGTTCAAAAAACTTAACGGCAGAATCTTCAAAAGAGATATCGTGCAATGCAATTTCAATGGCCATATCGAGCATGTTTAGGGCATACATGCCCATCCATGCAGTTCCATCGGCTTGTTCGAGACGCATTCCGTCGTTTAAACGTTCACTTCTATTGAAAACGCCTATATTATCCAATCCAAGGAAACCTCCTTCAAACATGTTGTTTCCGTTGGGATCTTTACGGTTTATCCACCAAGTGAAATTGATCAACAGTTTTTGAAAAGTTCTTTTTAGAAAAACGATATCACCAACACCAGCATTTCTTTTTTCTATATGATACACTTCAAGTGCTGCCCAAGCTTGAATCGGTGGATTTACGTCAGAAAAATTCCATTCATACGCTGGCAATTGTCCATCAGGTTTCATATACCATTCCCTCATCATCATGAGGAGTTGGTTTTTAGAAAAAACTGGATCAATTAATGCCATTGGGATACACTGAAAAGCCAAATCCCAAGCAGCATACCAAGGGAATTCCCATTTATCGGGCATAGAAATCACATCTTGGTTTTTAAGATGTTTCCATTCGTGGTTTCTACCATGTAATTTTGATGCATGCACTTGCGACAAACCGTCACTTTTAGTTAACCATTTTTCAACATCGTAATGATAATATTGTCTACTCCACAACAAACCTGCTAAAGCTTGGCGTTGCATATTGTGTAATGAAGCTGAATTTGAATTTTTCAAGATGGCAGCATAAAATTCGTCTGCTTCTTTTTTACGTTTTTCAAATATAGCTTCAAATCCTTGTGGAAAAGGGGATTCAAAATTTGTGGCACTTAATCTTAAGTAAATATCTTCAGAAGCACCCGCAGCCAATGTAACAGAATAAACTGGTGAACATTTTGTGCCGTATTTTCTTCTTCGCAGTTGCGTTTTATTTTTACCTGCAACAATTGCGTTATTTATTGCGTCTTTGGTGAATATTGATTTTTGTTGTTCACCTTTTACCAATTGAATATTGGTTTCATTATCTGTAAAATACAAATCCTCTGGGGTTTGAAAATACAAATGATAAATTCCTAAGCGAGAATGTTCTGCAGCTACATGGTTATCGGATAACCATTTTATTGAAGGAATTTTATGAGCAGAATCCAATTGCCAACGGTTATAAAACCAAAGTGATGGAATAACTTTGGTTGTAGCGGTTTCATTTCCGCGATTTGTGATTCTAATTCTTATGAAGATATCAGAACTGTTGTCTTTTGCATAAGTAATTTGAGCATCAAAATAAGCATCTTTATCAAAAATACCGGTATCAAGAATTTCGTATTCAGGTTCAGTTCTACTTCTTTTGCGGTTTTGTTCTTTCAATAATTTATATGGAAACTCCGCATGAGGATATTTATACAGATAATCCATATAATAATGTGTTGGCACATTATCCAGATAATAATACAATTCTTTTACATCTTCTCCATGGTTGCCGTCATAATTGATTAAACCGAACAATCTTTCTTTTATAATTGGATCTTTACCGTTCCAAAAACCAACTGCAAAACAAAGATTTTGAAAATAATCTGAAATTCCAGCAATACCATCCTCGCCCCAGATGTATGCACGTGCATGAGCATGTTCAAATGGGAAATAACCCCATGCATCTCCATGAGCACTATAATCTTCTCTCACAGTTCCCCATTGGCGCTCACTAACATAAGGACCCCACAATTCTAATGGAACTTTTTTCGCTTTATTTGCTTCAAGCCTCTTTTGCTCTGGATTCATCATTTAATTTCAACTTATTTAATGACCTTCGTAAATATAACTCCAACCTTCTTCTTGCTTTTTTGCCAACTCTAATAATGCCATTGGCACAACTACTGCATCTGGTAAAACTAAAGATGGATCAATTTGAAATCTTTTTAAACTATTGCTACAAGCGGCAAATATTACTCCTCTTTGGTGAAATTCTTTTACTTTTTCGGCAAAAAAAGATTGCCCTTGAACCAATCCCGTTATAGCTTGACCATGATAAACTACCTCAATTTTTGTATCGGGTGCTAATGTCAATACGTTTTTAATTTGTCTAAACAATGCTGATTGATCGGCAGTATCTTTTCCCACGATGTCAAAAACAATTTTGTGCTGTGCCTCTAAACTAGATATAGACGATATTACAATGAAAAGTGACAATAAAAATTTCATTTTGCAGTATTTTTTTGTTTGAAAATTTTTTAATCCAATTGATTGATAATCAAATTAATTGTTCTCTTAATGAGGAAACTAAGATAGATATTATTTTTTTGCTTTCCTCTGTTCTTTAATAACGCCATAAGGACCATATTTATGTTGTACCTCGCTAAAATCATCTGAAAATGGACCATATGAATGATCGATTGGTTTTTTAGAAATATCTGGCCAATCTTGAGAAAATGTTTTCTTCGGTCGAGGTTGTGAATTAACATAAGCAGCAACATCCCACGCTTCTTCATCTGACAATTGCGGTTTATTGTAAGTTGCTAAACCATAAGGCATATTTGCCTTTACATATCCAGCAAATCTCGACAATCTGTACAAACCAGCTCCAGTATTGTAGCTATTTTGTCCCCAAACAGGTGGATAAATGTAGCCAAAACCTTCTTCTTTCAATTTTCCTTCACCATTGTTACCATGACAACTTGCACATTTTGCTTGATAAACGATTTCTCCATTGCTAGGATTGGCAGGTCTTTTTAAATATTCAAGTTCTAAAAGTCCACTTCCTTTTGGCTTTTTACCTTTCGGAATTTCATCTCCCACCCAATGCATATATGATAATATGGCTTTCATCTCTTTACTATTAGTATCTAATGCAACTCCATTTAAACTTCTTTCAATACAATCGTTTACTCTTTTTGATATTGTTTCTATTGAACCACTTCTATCTCTGAATTTGGGGTATGTAGACACCACAGCACTATAATTGTTTCCATAAGGGATAGTTCCAGCACTTAGGTGGCAATTTTGACAATTCATGCCATTTGTAATTGGTTTTACAATTCCCTTTGGTCCCAAATAATATGAAGTATTCGCTATTAAATTGTACCCATAGAGCGTTAAACTGTCTTCTAACTTAATTTGATATTGGTTCCATCCATGCCAAACTGATTCTTCAATTTTTTTAGGTTTAGGATTTGAGCAGGATATCAGCAAAATAAAAAGTAAGATGAATAATCTCATGGTGTAAAAAAATTCTAAAATCAGATTGAAAGGAATTAGATATGATAACTAATTCAATTATCGTCCCATATAAACCATCAATATTTGCATGTCGCTTGGATTAATTCCTGAAATTCTAGAAGCCTGTCCAAGTGTTCTTGGTCTGATTCTTGTCATTTTTTCTCTGGCTTCATTGCTAATTGCATGCACTTTTGTATAATCAAATGCTACAGGTATTTCAAGGTCTTCCATTTGACTCATACGTGCAACCAGTTCAACTTCTTTGTTGATATAAACTTCATACTTCATTTGAATTTCAGTTTGCTCAAGATGATCCTTTTTCTCATTAGCCAATAAAGCAGCAACACTAGGAACAGCATTAATAATTTCTGCAAGTGCAATATTTGGTCGAAGTATCAGCTGTGAAAGTCGTTGTTTTTGATTTATTGGGTTAGAATTATTGGTTTCAAGGAAACCATTGATTTCTTCTGGATCGATATTGGTTTCCTGAAGTAATTTTTTAATTTTAAGAACGGCATCTTCTTTACCCTTAGCGTTTTGGAGTCGAGTTTCACTTGCCAATCCCAGGTTATAACTCATTTCGGTTAATCTTGTATCCGCATTGTCTTGACGAAGTAAAGTTCGGTATTCTGCCCGGCTAGTAAACATCCTATAAGGCTCATCAGTTCCTTTGCTGATTAAATCATCAATTAATACGCCGATATATGCTTCGCTCCTTTTTAAGATTAATGGAGCCTTTTCAGCAACCGCAAGGTGAGCATTCATTCCAGCCATTAAACCTTGACAAGCAGCCTCTTCGTAGCCGGTGGTGCCATTAATTTGTCCAGCAAAGAAAAGTCGTTTAATTATTTTAGTTTCTAGGGTATAATCCAATTGTGTAGGTGGGAAATAGTCGTATTCGATGGCATATCCAGGTCTAAACATTTTACAGTTTTCGAAACCAGGCACACTTTGAAGGGCTTTATATTGCACATCTTCAGGCAAGGAGGTAGAAAATCCGTTTACATAGATTTCAACGGTATTCCATCCTTCGGGTTCTACAAAAAGTTGATGGCGATCTCTGTCTGCGAACCGGTTGATTTTATCTTCAATACTAGGGCAGTATCTTGGTCCTGTACCTTCAATTCTTCCTGTGTACATTGGGCTTCTATCGAAACCCGTTTTAAGAATTTCATGCACTTTGGTATCTGTATAAGTTATCCAACAATGACGTTGCTTATTGGCTTGTAATGGGGGAGGTACTAAATAGGAGAAACCTACAATTTCAGTATCCCCTTCTTGAATATCCATTCTAGTATAGTCAAGTGATCTTCCATCAATTCTTGGAGGGGTTCCAGTTTTTAATCTATCACTTTCTAAACCAAGCTCAACAAGTTGTTCAGTAATACCAGAAGCAGATTTCTCTGCCATTCTGCCACCATTTAGTCTTTTTTCTCCAATATGTATAATACCATTTAGAAATGTTCCATTGGTTAATACTACCGCTTCCGCTTCAATTCGATGTCCTAATCCCGTAATCACACCACCACATCTACCATCTTTTACCAACAAACCATTAACCATATCTTGGTAAAAATCGACATTTGGTGTTGATTCCAACATTTCTCTCCATTTTATTGAAAAGAGCATACGATCACTTTGTGCCCTAGGACTCCACATTGCCGGACCTTTTGAACGATTCAACATTCTGAATTGAATCATTGTTGCATCTGTAACAATTCCAGAATAACCACCCATCGCATCAATCTCTCTTACAATTTGGCCCTTCGCAATTCCACCCATTGCAGGGTTACAACTCATCTGGGCTATAGTTTGAAGGTTCATTGTAATCAATAAAACCCTACTGCCCATATTTGCAGCTGCTGCCGCTGCCTCGCAACCAGCATGACCAGCACCTACAACAATTACATCATATTTTGGAAACATAGTGCAAAATTAAACTATCAAATCAATTTGATAAGTAATAATAATTAAAAATTGATTTTTGAATTAAAAAGTGACAGGAAAAAATTAAAGGTTCCACGTGGAACATATTTAGATTTAGTAATTTAATAAAATTAATTTCTTTGAAAAATCGTAGAATTAATGTGCATATCTTAGATGTTAAAATATATAAACACTTTAAATTATCATAAAATTACATATTATTAAAAACAAGTTAAAATAGAAAAGACACAGAAAGAGAAATATAAAATCAAAAATGAAAACAATATAAATTGACAAAGAAGAATATTTTAATAGCACTAGTATCTTTGGTAATAATTTTTTTAAAAAAAATATTTGTAATCGGATGCATTGTAATTGGTGCGATATTTTTTCCATAAGCATCAAAAATTGTTTGACATAATTGTTTTGGTGATGGCACAGACCTAATAGTAAGTTCAGATTATATAAAAACCTCACCAGTTATAAAAAACATTTGAGTAAAATGAAAAATGGCCAAAAACATAAAGATGGAATGAAACAGTGGGAAGATTGGAGACTTTTTTTTGCTATTAATGGATTTACAATTGAAAAACAAAAACATAAAATAATCGCATCACAATGGATACAATTTGTTACTACATGAAAAATAAAAACTTGGTTGTATTTCATACCTGTATCTGATGGAATTGAACATACTTTTAACTGTAAACCGTTCATGTTTAGATCCGAATGGGAATATTAAAAATATTATTTATTAAAACTTTTTAATAGATTATACTAAATGTTCCACGTGAAACATATCTATAAAATGAATACTATTTATAACTAAATCTATAATTTAATACTATAATTATCCCTACTTGCTAAAAAATTTATCTAAATAATATTCCTCTTTTAATCTCATTGTAAACTGTTCACTATCAGACTTATC
>CAMBYC010000136.1 GCA_945871875.1 Sphingobacterium thalpophilum | reverse complement strand
GAGTACAAAAGAACCGCTAACGGATGATTGTATTTTCAGGATTGCATCTATCTCAAAATCTTTCTCCGCTACGTCCATCATGCAATTGATAGAGGCAAAAAAACTTTCATTGGATGATGATGTTAGCGAGTTGATTGGATTCAAAGTGAGAAACCCTAAATTCCCCGAAACAATCATCACACTGAGGATGTTGATGTCTCACCGTTCCTCGATCAACGATAGCCAAGGCTACTTTTCATTGGATTACATCAATCCTGCCACAAACCCCAATTGGGCCAAATGCTACAATACTTATGAGCCTGGAAAGGGATATCAATATTGTAATTTGAATTTTAACATCACCGGAACAATCATCGAGAGAACTTCTGGAGAGCGTTTCGATCAATATGTAAAGCACCATGTACTGGATCCTCTTGGACTATATGGCGGATATTGCGTGGATTCACTGGATAAAAAACGCTTTGCGAATATCTATGAATACAACGTAGATTCTGCCAAATTTATATATTCTCCCAATGCCTATGCCAGCAAAAGTGCTGAGATTGCAGCTTATGAAATGGGTAAAACCACACCGATATTCTCCCCAACAGGTGGAATGAAAATATCAGCCACTGATCTTGCCAAATACATGATCATGCACAGCAAGTATGGCAAGAGCAATGGGAAAAGAATCATATCGAGAAAAAATGCCAAGGAAATGCAAACACCATTATCGAGCGAAGAAGGGTATGGACTTGCCATTGAAACAACAGAGAAAATGATACAGGGCAAAACAATTAAAGGACATACCGGAGTGGCTTATGGATTGTTTAGTGCGATGTTTTTTCATCCTAAAGAAAAATTCGGCATTGTGGTTATCAGCAATGGATGCAACCCTACTTATGCAAATGGGTATAATGCAGTGATACGAAAAACCGTTAACTGCCTTTACGACAATTTCATTGCGAAAGGCACAGAATAATTATTGTAATTTTTCACCAACTCAATTTAAGTAACAAGGAACTTATTTGAGTAGAGTGGATGATGATTTCATGCCAAATATCGCATTAGAACTAAAAAGTAAATTTGTGGCTAAAGCCAATTGAATAATCTTGAATTGCTATATCAAGTAAGATTTAGTAATTAGGAATCAAGTTATAAATTCCTAAATCTTAATTCCTAATTCTAAATTGATATAGCTGGGGGGTAGATGATCAATTAGTATTGGTTGATAAAGTATTAAAATCCTAATGCAGACAATATCCCACAATCATTTAAATCTTTGTTAAGCTAAAATATTCGACTCCTTCGGAGTCGTAACATTTATATATGGTTGTTCTATATATATTTGACCACTTCGTGGTCATGCCTTTAGTCCAACTCTTTTCAGCAATTCAATTAACCATTAACAATTAACCATTAACAATTAACCATTAACCATTAACAATTAACAATTATCACTTCTTTCCTTCTGGAATTTGAGCTTTTAAAGGATTGATTCTCTGAAACTTATTTCCGTCAAAATGAATCTGGTAATCAGACTTAAATGTTTGACTAGGCACATAATAATCAGTAGAAATGATTTGTGCACCTGAAGCTTTTGCTTTTTCAAATGAGGTGTAATCGTTTTTTCTTGCCGTCCAAGTGTCAGAATCTGCTCTGGTTCTTACAATGAAACCCAATTTCACCATTTCCTGAATTTTATTAAAATCTCCTATTGAACTGTTTAAAATCATTACAGCAGCATCTGGTTCTGTTGGTGCCGCATTGATTGTAAACATTACGCGATTTTTCAAAGCAGAATGTCCTTCTAAATAAATTTTACGTCTAACCAAGCCTTCATCTAAAATCAAAACAAACTTTCCTTTTGATTCATTTATTGTTGGCCATCCCTTTTGTTGAATAGCTGTTGGCAAATCATCAAATTTTCCACGCAAATTGTCTGGTGTAAATATCTTCCCCTTGCCTAATCCAGTAATAAATTCTTGATCTAACAAATCAAAAACTTCAGCTGTAAACGGTTCTGGTCTTACAAAACCTGGCAAAGGAATGGTATCCATTTTGGTGTTGAAAGTGATAAATATTGGCAAATGATTGGGATGGTTGTTCGACCAAGCTTTCAACTCGTTTAAACAATCCATCAAACGTGCACAAGAACTTCTAAAATCTAAATCTTGCACATGCAAAACCTTAAACCCTTTGCTATTCATTACTTGGTTGGTATCATAAGCAGTAGCTGATGGACCAGTAAGTTTCAATCCCATTGGTTTAGCATATCTACCGCCGTTTACATCGGCATAAACATCAATTTCCAACTGCCTTAAACCCAAATCCAATTGCTGTGAAATGGGCAAATGTGCATAGTCTAGTCCTTTAAATCTGGTAGAATCTCTTTTCATCAATTGTGCAAACAACGCAGTATCAATTCTTTGTTTGTAGCTATTGTGCGAACCAATGATTTGAATTTGATTCATCCTTATATTACCAGAAAGCTCCTGTGCCGATAAGGCAACAGGAGCTTGGGTAATAATCAAAATTGCAATTATTACTTTTATAAATTTCATATTAATAATTAGGGTTTTGAACCAATTTAGGGTTTAAAGCCAATTCAGTTGCTGGTATCGGGAAAATACGCAAGTGACTACGCTTGTCCATTGTCAATACATCACCTGGAATTGGATATTCAATTTCAAAACTTCCAAAACGAATCAAATCGTTTCTTCTCCAACATTCCCAAGAAAATTCTCTTGCACGCTCGTCTAATAATTCAGGTAATGTGATAGATGAAACTTGAGCAGCACCAGCTCTTTTTCTGATTTTGCTTACTAGAACTGCAGATGTTTGCAATTCAGAACCAACTGTAGTTGCAGCTGCTCCTCTTAAAATGGCTTCTGCTTTCATCATAAATACATCAGCCAATCTCAACACAGGCATATCATTTCCACCCATTCTGGTTGCAGCAATAATGTTTTTGTCAGGATAGAACTTTGTAGAACGAATTCCCATACACTGTGCTCTCAAATCATTACCCAAGTCAAATGGTTTACCTGGCAACATTACCAAATCTTTCAAAATTTCAACTTGCCAAATGGTGTCTTTGTTCGCACCTGGATAAAATTGATCTAAAGATTTTGTCTTGGTAGGAAAAATAACTGGGCTACCATCCAAATAAAATTGTTTACCTATAACCCAAGTACTGTTTCTAATATCTCCAGATAAATTGAAAATGTTGTGGAAATTTGGAGTAGTACTCATTGCTGTACTCATATTTGTTGGCACACTATACTTAGGGCACAAATAAGGAACTAATGCAAAACGAGTAAACTGTTGTCCAGGAATCAACAATGCATCATAAGGGATTGCAAAAATGGTTTCAGTTACTTGTGGACCATTTTCTGGAGCGAAAAGTGCATTAAAATTAGCATCTAAGCTATAAGAATTGCTGGCAATTACTGAATCACAGAATTGAACTGTTTCAGTATATTTTGGTTTTCCGGTATATGCTTCAGCATTGATATACAATTTAGCCAATAAAGCTTGAGCAAATCCTCTTGTTGGTTTACCATAATACAATTGTGCATTTGCAGCAACTTTTACTGGTAATGAAGGATAAACAGATTTCAATTCAGCCTCAATAAAATTGAATACATCAGCTCTTGCAGCTGTAGTAGGCAAATCAGTTACAGGGAATTTTTGTACTAATGGAATGTTACCATACAAATCCATCATCATGAAGTAGAAAAATGCACGCATGGTTTTTACTTCAGCCAATGCTGTAGTTTTAGCAGCACTGTTTGGAGATGCATCAAACAAACTCAACAAACGGTTACAAGTATTGATACCACCATAACCCCATGCCCAAACGTCTTTTACGTTTGAATGGTCTTTGTTCCAAGTGTGGTGATGGTGTTGTCTGTATTGACCACCGTCGTCCCAGTTACCATCTCTTGCAGGGATGATTGCTTCGTCAGTAGACAATTCTTGCATTCTGAAGTATTCAATGCAATATTTTGAAGACAACTGTGTGTACAACGGTCCGATAACGGCTGAGAAATCGGCTGCAGTTACAGGGAAATTACCACTTACATACTGAGATTCAACGGGAACATCCAATTTACGACAGCTGGATGCTACTAAAGTAACTAATAAAAGAGATACAATTATTTTACGCATTTTCTTAAGAATTAAAAGTTTAAGCTAAGTCCCAACAAAAAGGTTCTTGTTTTAGGATAATAGTTTCTGTTGTCAATACCAGGCGTTAATCCACCAATATTCAATTCAGGATCAATACCAGTATATTTAGTTAGTGTTAACACATTGGTAACTGTACTATAAATTCTGATTTTCTTGATATTCTGGTTGATGTTTAAGAAATTATAACCAAGGGTTAAATTGTCTACACGCAAATAAGAACCATTTTCAAGAAATCTATCAGAAGTTAGATAAGCAACATTGTCAGTAAACGCTTCGTTAGAAGTAAATCTAGGAATGTTGTTGAATTTAGAATCTGCTGGATTGTTTAATGCAGCAAGGGTGTTGTTTAGGATTTTATTTCCATATACACCACGTAAAAACACAGTCAAATCAAAATTGCTGTAAGCGAAAGTGTTGTTCCAACCGTAAATCAACTTAGGTTGTGCGTTTCCTGCAACCATGAAGTCTGAAGTTAATGGTTGAGTGGCAATGATTGTTCCATCAGCTTTTTTGAATGTACTTTTTCCTGCTGCGTTTTTACCCATGTAATTCCACAAAGCAAAAGTTCCTAAAGGTTGTCCTTCTTTAACCACTTGGCTCCAGTTTCCAGTTTGACCTTTACCACCCAAATACGCAGTTGGAATTTGGTTTAATTTGAATTTGTCGTTAGACAAAGACAAAACGGTATTCTTGTTGGTAGAAAGGTTTACAGAAGAATTCCAAGAGAATTTAGATTTAGAAACCAATGTAGAATTTAATGTTAATTCAACTCCAGTATTTTTCATCTTACCAACATTAGCAGTAATTGTACTTACAAAATATTGTGTAGTAGAAACAGGATATTGGTCCCAAATCAAATCTCTTGTTTGTTTGTTGTACCAATCTAAATTACCAGTAATTTTTCCACTGAATAAAGAGAAATCAAAACCTACGTTCAATACAGAAGTACTTTCCCACTTAAGGTCTTTGTTGTCGTTTTGACTTGGTCCGATAGCTGTTAACAATTGACCGTTAGAATAATAACGACCAACAGCACCATATCTAAAGATTGAAGTGAATGCATCGAAACCAAGAGAGTTACCAGAAACCCCGTAACCAACTCTGAATTTCAAATCATCCAACCATTTTGCGTTTTGAAGAAAAGATTCTCCACTTAATCTCCAACCAGCAGAAACGGCAGGGAAATATCCCCAACGGTTGTTTGCTCCAAATGCAGAAGATCCATCATTACGCATAGAAGCTTGGAACAAATATTTGCTCTTGTAAGAATAATTCAAACGACCATAGTTTGAAATCAATCTTAAAGTTGAAATAGCAGGGTTATCAAAAACTACGTTACCAATAGTTCCTGGATTACTCAAGAACAAGTTGTTGTAAGAAAGATTGTCGTTTGTGAATCCTTGTGTTTGCACACCAAATCCATCATTGAAATGATCTTGCTGCCAAGAATATCCCAACAACAATTTAAAGTTATGAGAACCAATTTTCTTGTCATAATTCAAGAAAGATTCTAATACTTTATTATCAGATGAATAAGTTCCTCTATACGCTCTTCCACCTGTTTGCAAAGCCAATGCAGAATTTGAATTCAAATAAATGCCTTGAGTTCTTTGCTTGTTTTGAATAGAGTAACGAGCTGTATAAGTTAAACCTTTCAATATGTTTGCTTCAAGATATCCCTGAACTAATGAACTGTTTTCTTTTGTATAGTTCTTATTGGTTTCTATCAATCCAACAGGGTTAGCATAGCCACCTCTTGTAAAATCTTCAGTAAGCGTACCATTTGGTCTTCTAACAGTAACTGTTGGCATGTAAAACAACATGTTGTTGAATAAGAAAGATTGAAAAACATCATACTTATTGGTGATGCTATTGGTCATATTCACACCAACTTTAAAACGATCATCAAAAAACTTTTGTTCTACAGATGCTTTAATAATACTTCTATCAAGAGAAGTTGTTTTTACGATACCATCGTTTTTGAAGTAGTTAAAGCTACCAGAATAAATGGTAGATTTATTTCCACCACTGATTGCGATATTGTGATTGGTAGAAATTCCATCACGCATGATTTCTTTCTGCCAATCTGTGCTAGCACCTGGATCATCATAGATAGAACCAGTAAGACTTTGACCATTTTTTGCTAAATATTCTCTTAACTCAATACCATTCAACATATCAATTTTACGAGATACTTTATCAACAGAAACATAAGTATCGTAACTCAAATGGGTTTGTCCGGCAGAACCTCTACGAGTGTTAACCATGATTACCCCATTAGAAGCTCTTGCACCATATATAGCGGTTGAAGATGCATCTTTTAACACATCAATGCTAATGATATCAGCAGGGGCAACCAATTCAAGAGAAGCACCAGGCACTCCATCAATTACATAAAAAGGCTCTTGAGCACCTTCACGTAAAGTAGAAGGACCTCTTAAAATTACAGTTGGGTTGATGTTAGGGTCTCCACTTTTTGCAATGTTCAATCCAGATACCTTTCCTTGCAACAATTGGCTAGGACTGCTGAAAGCACCTCTGTTAAAATTATCAGCATTTAAAGTTGTGATAGCACCTGTAATGTTTCTTTTGGTGTTTGTGCCATAACCAGTAGTTACAACTACATCATTTAGAGAAACTGTGCTTAATTTTAAAACCACCTTTAATGCAGCACTAGAAACGTTAAGTTTTGTAGATTCATAACCTACAAAGCTTACCACAATTGCCTTAGTTCCAGCAGGAACATTAAGAGAAAATTTACCTTCAACATTTGTAAGCGTCTTAATTGAAGCGTTGTTTTCTGCTGCGATAGTAGCATTTTGTAAAGGATTACCACTTTCGTCGATAACTGTTCCTTTCACCGTGGTGGTTTGTGAAAAAGAACCAATGCTTATTAAAAGCATTAGAAAAGAAAATAAAAGCTTTTGCATAGTCATACCAAAAAAATATTTCGGCAAATATGATTGCAAATATTTTTGAATATTGACTTATGTGGTTAACAAATTGTTAGCTAAGAATTTGTTGTTAATTTGGTAATGAATTCTTAACAGTAATTTTTGAATCTATTACGAACCAGATATTATTCAATTAATGAATAACCTTTCTTGTTTATCTATTAAACTCAGATTACGC
>CAMBYC010000135.1 GCA_945871875.1 Sphingobacterium thalpophilum | reverse complement strand
GTGATAAAATGACCATTAATGATAATCCTTTAAACGATAACTCTAGCATTTTTGAGGAAAAAATCATTAAAGGGAATAAAGAAAAGAAGATGACTTTTGTTGTTGAAGGGGATGATGTTTTCATCAATGGTGACCCAATTGATGCTAGCGAATTTATTCAGAATGGTAAAACCTTATTTTCAAGCGATTCAAAAAGATCTGGTATAAAAGAAATACGCATCAACACCAACAGAAATTTTAATAAGCCAGAGATGATGCCGTTGCAAGATAATCAACCCCGCATGATGCTTGGTGTAGTAGTGGGCAAAGCGGAAAATGGTTTGATAATTAAAGAGGTTGTTGAAGGAAGTGTTGCTGAATCTGCAGGCTTAAAAGTAGATGATATAATTTCCAAATTCAACGGAACAAAATTAACTGAACCAAAGCAATTGGTAGATAGTGTTCAATCTAAAAAGCCGGGTGAGGTAATAAATTTAGTGGTGATTAAAGCGGGAGAGAAAAAAGAAACAACTTTTTCCATAAAGTTTAACAAACAAAATGTAAGCAGTCAAGTAAGGGTATTTGTAGAAGGTGAGGGTCCAAATGACGATGGTCCAGTTATTGAAAAAGACATCCAACTCCAATTGCACAATTTAGATTTTGGAAATGATAAGCCAGCTAAAAGATTGTTTCTGCAAAGAATGCAACAGAATGAAGATTTCGGAGATATGAAAATGCAAAAGCCTTTGCTTGGCATTCATGTGCAAGAAATGGAAGATTCATCAGGAGTTAAAGTATTTAAAGTAATGGAATCGTCTTTAGGAGCAAGTTCTGGGCTTAAGGTGAATGATGTTATTACTGCGGTAGATGGTAAAAAAGTTACTGATATTCCATCTATAACAAAATATTTAGATGCAACAAAAGACAAAATAGGCTTTCAATTAAAAGTTAAAAGAAATGGGAACATTATCAATATTGATGTAAAAAAGCAGGTTAAATTAAAGAAAGCAGTATTGTGAAAATAATAACTAGGTTTTTAATACAATGAGTATAACTTGGATTTATTATTTAATACAATCGGTGGTTGATAATTTTTTAAAATAATCAACGTTAAGATAGATAGCACAAGAGGTTCGGTGCTCCAGTTGTTGTAAAAAACAGTAATGATTGGTCTAAAATAGTAGAATTGTGTTCATCCAATCAATGGTATATCAATTTCTTCGGAATAGTATGCTTTTAATTGGATGAAGAATAAACAACCCACAATTCAGAAATCAAGAAAATTATGATGATTTTGTTTATTTCTTTTATTGTAATATCCGGTTTGGCTGTGGTAGGGAATATAATTATTGATTCGACATGCAATCAACAAAAATTGTTAATCCAATCTCAATCTCCTATTCAAATTGAGTCTCTTTATTTGAATCAATTGAATGAAAATGAAGCAATTGCAGATTTCACATTTAATTTTAATGATTGTATTCCAAATGTTGAAAAATCTATCGAAGAAACAAACAATCACTATTTCCTTGATGTAGTGAAAAAAAGTCATTCTGATATATCTTCAATTTCCAATCAATCCAAAATTGAATTGGGTATTTTGATAGAACCTGTTGAACAAGGATTAAAGATTAAAGACATCATGAGAGGAAGCCCATGTGACAAAGCTGGGTTAAAAATAGGAGACATCCTTACAAGTTTGAATAATGAACCCTTAACAACATCTATGATTCTAGCAGAAAGTATCAGAAATGCTGCTTGGGGTTCCACTTCTACACTTTTATATTTAAAAAAGGAAAGTAGCACTGAATCCTCAATGTCAATTAAAAAAGTTAAGTCAAAAGGTGGAGGGATACAACTCGTTTTTAGTCAAAATAAAATTGCGAAACCCATATCATCAATTGGGAAAGGAGATAATAAGTATTCAGGGGTTGAAATTACCGACATCAATTGGAATGCAGGGAAAAAGGTTACTGATTATGTTCCAATGTCAATAACAGACAAATTAGGAAATACTACTACTTATTTAAATTCCGGCGTAGTTGATAATAAACTAGAAAATGCTTTAAAATTAAGTAACGAAAAAGAAATACAAGAACTGCTTCAGAAAATTAAAGTTTCTGATAATAAAAGTTTAGTTGCACTCTCTCAAAGTGGAAAATTACCCAATAACTTTTCTATAGATTTAAAAAATACTACAACCATAAAAGATGCATTAAATCAAATGGGGGCTGCTGGAATTAATATAGACGAAAAAAGAGTTCAGAATTATTTACAGAATAATGGAAAGCAATTTAATTTAAGCAATAATAACTTAAATCAACTTATCCCTGCTTCAGTTCTAGCATTATATGGTAATAATGAAGTTGAAAATCCTAGAAGAGTAGCCAGAAAAAGTAGATTTAGTGATCCCAATGCAGAATCATATATTAAAAAATTGGAAGCCTTAAACCGACAGGATGATGGGAAAAAAGGAGGTTTGCCCAAAAATGATGGTGTAGCTTCTTTTAGTTATTCAAAACCATCAACTAGTAAAAATGCAGCAAATCCTAGTGATGATAATTCGATTAAAACAAATGTCACTAAAATAACTTCAAAAGATTTTATACCTGCATCTGAAATACAACCGAAAACTAAGGAGAAGCCTCAAGTAATATCTTCATCTAACAATGTTGAAGCATCAGTAAAACCAGTTTTTATTCCCTCAACTACAGTTGAAAGAAAGGTTGGGGAAACTTTCAAAACAAATGATTTTATTCCTGCATCAGAAATTATCCAAACAAAAAAGGCATCAGTAAATAGTGGTTTAGATAGTGCAAATGTGGAGAAGGAAACTACACAATCATCTGGAAATATTAAAACAAAAGACCAATCTGCTTTTATTGCTTCTTCAAGTGCATTTGACAAACAATCTGCTGAAACAACAAGAATTATTAATGAGATGAGGGCTGCTGTGAATGCAGATTTGAGGGCAAAAAAAAGGAAAGAACAAGCACAATTAGAGAAAACTAATATTCTGGATATAAAATCCGAAGCCCCCAAAAGTAAATCTAATAATGAAAAAACTGTTGTAAAAGAGCCAACAAATCATAAGGCATCAAATTCAAGTAGTAAACAAAAGGAAACTACAAAAATTGATAACAAATTTGTAACCACAGATTCAAAATCAGAAAAAACTAAGATTAGCATAGATAAAAATGTAGAAGATAAAGCATTGGATAATAAAAATTTGTCTATAAATGAAGACAAAAATCAATCAACTTCTATAAATGTTGACAATTCTTTACATGAAAAAGATTCTACTAATAAAACAACAATTTCAATAACTGAAGTAAATCCTGTAACAAAGCCCGTTTTTATTCCTGAAGAAAAGAAACCATTAAAAAAAGCAGAAGGTAAATACAAGTCTAGTGATTTTATACCTGCTTCTGATTTGATTAAAAATGATAAATCAAAAGTAGATAGCAAAGATTTCAAAGTGAGTGGTGAAAATTCAACTTCAAAACCACAATTTATACCATCTACTAAACCACAAATTAGTGAATCATCTGATTTGGATAGATTACTTAAAGAAATGAAAGCCAAAGTAAATACAACTTTAAGTACAGAAAAAGCTAAAAATGCTGCAGCAGCTAATAATTTGGAAAACAAAGTAGAATTAAGCAAAGAAAAAACAATCAAGGAAAAAAATAACAAACCAAGTAACCCACTTCTTTTAAAATTCTCAATTGCTACAATTGAAAAATATGAACGTTTACCTTTAGAAATTCCTAAAATAATTATTAATAGTTCATTGGTAACTAGCAGTATTTATTTTGTTCCAGAAAGTGATAGAATAATCCATTTCAATTGGTCTTGGTTGGATAAATTTATAATGAATTAATCTTTTGATGTTTGAATTTATTTTGTTGAATCATTAAAACTGAAAAATAATCCTAAATGGAGTGACCGATTTAGCAAAAGACCCCTGTTTTTTGGTTAAATTTGTTTTATACAAATGACAACAACAGCTTCAAAATATGAAATAGTGATAGGATTGGAGGTTCATGCCCAATTGTCTACCACTTCAAAATTGTTTTCAGGAGATGCTACAAGTTTTGGTGCAGCACCAAACACACATACTAGTCCAATAATTTTAGGACATCCAGGAACTTTACCCAAGATGAATGAACGAGCCATTGAAATGGCTGTAAAAATGGGTTTGGTTTGCCATTCGGAAATTGAAGAAGTAAATTATTTTGCGCGTAAACATTATTTTTATCCTGATCTTCCAAAGGGATACCAGGTTTCCCAACATACAACACCTATTTGTAAAGGCGGTTTTGTAACCATTCGTTTAAATGGAGAAACAAAAAAAGTGTTCTTAAACCGAATACATTTAGAAGAAGATGCCGGAAAAAGTATCCATGATTTACACGATACAAAAACTTGTTTGGATTACAATCGTGCCGGAGTTATATTGATAGAAATAGTTACAGATCCTGTAATAAGAAGCAGTGAAGAAGCATTTGCATTTGTAACTGAACTTCGTAAGTTGGTGCGTTGGATAGGAATTTGTGATGGAAATATGGAAGAAGGAAGTTTGCGTTGTGATGCCAATATTTCTGTTCGGCCTAATGCTGCAACTTGGTTGGGTACAAAAGTGGAAATTAAAAACCTCAATTCTATTAGAAATGTAAAAAAAGCAATAGAAATTGAGGCTGCCAGATTGATAGATTTGTCTGAGGCTAAAAAACCGATTGTTCAAGAAACAAGAGGATTTAATGCAGACAATGATACCACTTATTCAATACGTACCAAAGAAGATGCAGACGATTACAGATATTTTCCAGAACCAGATCTTACCCCCTTTATAATAACTCCCGAAAGAATTGAAAACTATCGGATGCAACTTCCAACACTTCCTGAAGAATGGGTTGCACAGTTGATGGAAAGATATCTTTTACCTGAATATGATGCTCGAATTATAACAGAAGATGAGAGCCATATTCAATTTTTTATTGCTATTTCAAACTATACAAAAGCTTATAAAGCTATTGCAAATTGGATGATTGGTCCGCTAAAATCATATTGCAATGAGCATTTGTGTAGCTTTTCATCCATTTCTATTTCACCCAAAAATTGGGCAACTTTAATTGAGATGATTGAAGAAGGGAAATTGAGTTTCTCTGTTGCTGTAGCTAAGATTTTTCCTAAACTAATTGAAAATCCAAATTTATCTCCTGAAACCTTGGCAGTAGAATTGAATCTGTTACAAGTATCTGATATCAATAATATCAATGCTTGGGTTGATGCTGTTTTGTTGAATATGCCTGAAAAAGTGATTGAATTTAAAAAAGGAAAAAAAGGGTTAATCGGATTATTTGTGGGTGAAGTAAAAAAAATCTCTAATGGAAAAGCCGATCCAAAAGTTTCTACGGAATTGTTGTTGAGGAAGTTGAATAGTTAGTGGTTAGTAGTTAGTGGTTAGTAGTAAGTAGTAATTATTTAGCTTTTAGTTTTTAGCTTTTAGTTTTTAGTTTTTAGTTCATTAATCGAGTAATTTAGTAAAGAATTTATAACTTATATGAAAAATTATTATTTGTTGGTTATTTTGATGTTTTGTTTGGGTTGTAAGCAAACATCCAATGTTTTTAAAGTTGATGTTGAACTTAAAAATGTTCCAAGTAATTTTACTGCATATTTAGATATATTAGAAGCTGAAAATGCAAATCCTAAAACAGTAGATACAGCAACAATAGAAGCTGGTAATTTGGCAACTTTTACTCTTCAAACTGCACTAGCGGATGAAGAAACCGTTTATCGTGTTCGATTTGACAATGGAACCTTTTTTTTATTGGTTGGAGATCAATCTTCTATAAATATAATTGCAGATTGGAAAACACCTGAAAGATTTCAAACAAATTCTTCTGCAACCAATTCACTTCGTAACTTACTTTTTTCATTTAACGAAAAGGTTGGTAAAATTGATAGTTTAGGAAATATTACCCGCAGCCTAAATGCAATAAATGCAAGCGATAGTGCAATTCAAGTTGCAGACAGTAGTATTAAAGCTTTTATAACTCAAACCGAGAATTATCTTTTGGAATATGCCGATTCAGCCAACAGCCCTTCTGTAGCCATGTATATTTTAGGTCCATTGTTAAGTAATCAATTGGATCAAAAGCGTATGGATGCTGCGGTAACCAATTTGTCGAGAAGATTTGGCAATCATTTAGGTGTAAAACAAATGGTAAAATCTTATTTTGCCAACCAGCAAGTTAAATTAACAAAAGATTTGGTTGGGAAGCCGGCTCCCGATTTCAGTTTACCCGATCAAAATGGTAATTTGATTTCGTTGCGTTCTTTAAGAGGAAAGTTTGTATTGGTAGATTTTTGGGCTAGTTGGTGTGGCCCTTGCAGAGAAGAAAATCCAAATGTAGTGGCAGCATTTAACGCTTATAAAGATAAAAACTTCACAATTTTAGGCGTATCATTGGATCGAGACAAAGGATCATGGGTAAAAGCCATTCAAGACGATCAACTGAATTGGTTGCATGTGAGCGATTTAAAATTCTGGGAATCTATTGTAGTGCCACTCTACTCTATAGAAGGAATTCCTTTTAATGTTTTATTAGATCCTAAAGGAGTTGTTATAGCAAAAAATTTGCGTGGGGATGAATTGCAGCAGAAATTAGCACAAATACTCCAATAAGAAATTGAATGAAAAAGTATTCAATTTGGATTGTTTTATTATTGATTAGTAATCAATTATCTGCCCAAAGGGAAGTAAAAGTACATAACCGCGATAGAAGAAAAGATATAGAATTGATAACCGATAGCGGAAGAATTGTAATGCGCTTATCAGATTCAACCCCTTTGCATCGGGATAATTTTATAAAATTGGTTAAGCAACATTATTATGATGGTATTTTATTTCATCGGGTAATTAACAAGTTTATGATACAAGCTGGCGATCCAAAGAGCAAATTAGCAAAAAAGGGAGAAGAATTAGGGAATGGAGGTTTACCATATACCCTTCCAGCCGAAATTGTATCAAGTTTATTTCATAGAAAAGGGGTGTTGGCAGCTGCTCGAATGGGAGATAATGTTAATCCAAATCGGGAAAGTAGTGCTAGCCAGTTTTATATTGTACAAGGAAAAACTTTTACTCCAACAAGTTTAGATTCTGTTGAAACGTTTCGATTAAAAGGATACAAAATACCTCAAGCAAACCGGGAAATTTATCAAACCATCGGCGGAGCTCCTCATTTAGATCGCAGTTATACTATTTTTGGAGAAGTTATTCAAGGTTTAGATGTTGTGGATAAAATCGCCGCCACCAAAACCAGTGGAAAAGAAAG
>CAMBYC010000134.1 GCA_945871875.1 Sphingobacterium thalpophilum | reverse complement strand
TTGATGCCTTATCGTTTTCAAATTATAGGAATAGAATCATCTTATGATTTGATGAGTGATAAGTTTGGCAAATATGGTGAAATGAATACTGGATTTACCGGACAAGATGTTAGAGGATTTAGTAAAATATTTGGCAACCAAACTGGAATTTGGCATTTGGTTAAAGAAGATAATCAAGGTTAAATCAATATGATTAAAGTAGGTATCATTGGCGGAGCAGGTTATACAGGTGGCGAATTGTTGCGTTTATTGATTCATCATCATCTGGTTGAAATAGTTTTTGTGCACAGCAAAAGCAACGCAGGAAACCCCATTTATAAAGTGCATGCCGATTTGTTGGGAGAATCTAATATCCAATTTACCGATACAATTTCTGATGCAATTGATGTATTGTTTTTATGCGTTGGACATGGTGAAGCTATAAAATTCTTATCATCAAATCCTATTGCTTCAAATGTAAAAATCATTGATCTTTCGCAAGATTTCAGGCTAAAAGAAAACGCTACTTTTCAAGATAGAACATTTTTGTATGGCTTGCCAGAGTTGAATAAACCTTCAATCCAAAAGGCACAAAACATTGCCAATCCCGGTTGTTTTGCTACTGCAATTCAACTTTCTTTGATGCCCTTGGCAAATGCGGGTTGTTTAAAAGAAGTAAACATTACCGGAATTACAGGTTCAACAGGAGCTGGACAAAGTTTAAGTGCCAGTTCACATTTCAGTTGGCGAGCAAACAATATTCAGGCATATAAAACTTTAACGCACCAACACCTTTTAGAAATAGGGGAAAGTTTGCTTCAATTGCAACCCGAATCTGTTTCAGAAATAAATTTTGTTCCATGGCGGGGAGATTTTACCAGAGGAATATTTGCCAGCACCGTTTTACATTGCACTTTAGAGGAAGAAGAATTAAAGACAATGTTTACCCATTTTTATGCCAATCATCCTTTTACACATTTATCCAACGAACCCATTTCTCTAAAACAAGTTGTAAATACCAATAAATGTTTGCTACAAATTGAAAAAGTTGCGAATAAGTTAGTGGTTCATGTTGCCATTGATAACCTACTTAAAGGAGCTTCGGGGCAAGCATTGCAAAATATGAATTTGATGTTTGGCTTAGATGAAACCATAGGATTACAACTTAAAGCCAATTTTTTTTAAAATTATAGCTATGAAAATATTTGACGTTTATCCAATAAACAATATCAATATCACCCAAGGCAAAGGCTCAAATGTTTGGGACGATCAAGGTATAAAATACTTGGATATGTATGGCGGTCATGCGGTTATCAGCATTGGACATACACACCCGCATTATGTAAGTAGATTAACGGAACAATTGCATAAAATTGGATTTTATTCAAATTCAATTAAAATTCCATTGCAACAAGAACTAGCTGAAAAGCTTGGAGAGATTTCGGGTAAACAAGATTACCAGCTTTTTTTGTGTAATTCTGGCGCAGAAGCCAATGAAAATGCCTTGAAATTGGCATCGTTTTTTACAGGAAGAAAGAAAATAATAGCGTTTAGTAAAGCTTTTCATGGCAGAACTTCACTTGCTGTGGCTTGTACAGACAATCCGTCTATTGTTGCACCGGTAAATCAAACCGATAATGTTGTCTTTTTACCTTTTAATGATGCAGAGGCATTAGAAAATTGTTTTAAAGATCAGGGAAATGAAATCGCTGCAGTAATAATTGAAGGCATTCAAGGTGTAGGTGGAATACATTTGGCAACAGATGATTTTTTAAGACAAATTAGATCACTTTGTACGCAATTTGGTGCTTTATATATTGCAGATAGCATACAATGTGGCTATGGCAGGAGCGGAAAGTTTTTTAGTCATGATTTTGCAGGTGTTGATGCTGATATTTATACAATGGCAAAAGGCATGGGCAATGGATTTCCGATTGGGGGAATAATTATTGCTCCACATATTGCTCCAAAATATTCGATGTTAGGCACCACATTTGGTGGAAATCATTTGGCATGTGCGGCAGCATTAGCGGTTGTAGAAGTGATGAAAGATGAGAATCTTATCCAAAATGCAGCATCATTAGGAGATTATTTGATGCAAGAATTAAAAAAGATTCCATTGCTACAAAATGTTAGAGGTAGGGGTTTGATGATAGGATTTGATGTGCCAGATTCTCATAAAGATTTGAAAAAGTTATTATTGTCTGATAAAAAGATATTCACTGGAGAGGCAAAGCCGAATGTAATAAGGTTGTTGCCATCATTGGCATTAACAAAAGCCGAAGCAGATGAGTTTTTGGAAGAAACAATGGAGCTAATTATAAATTATTGATTCATAAATTATTGATTCATAATTCATAATTCATAACTTACTACTTACTACTATGCAACACTTCATTTCAGTAGCCGACGTTTCCGACATAGATAAATTGGTTGATATTGCTTTAGGTTATAAAGCAAATCCTTTCAAGGATGTGGGTTTGGGAAAACACAAACGCATAGGATGTTTATTCCTCAATCCTAGTATGAGAACCCGTTTGAGTACGCAAATTGCTGCACAGCAATTGGGTATGGAAGCCATTATTTTTAATGTTGGTCAAGAAGGTTGGGTATTAGAATTTGAAGAAGAAGCCATTATGAGTGGCAATACTGTTGAACACGTAAAAGATGCGGCTCCAGTGTTGGGTAAGTATTTCGACATATTGGCGATTCGTACATTTCCTTCTTTAAAAAATCAAATCGACGATTACAGCGAATTGTATATTCAACAATTTATTAAATATGCTGGAGTTCCGGTAATTAGTTTGGAAAGTTCTACGCTGCATCCCTTGCAAAGTTTTACAGATATCATCACTATAACTGAAAAACTAAAGGAAAATGCAATTATAAATCCATCATCATTATTAAAAAAGCCGAAAGTTGTACTAACTTGGGCTCCACACGTAAAACCTTTACCACAATGTGTTGCCAATAGTTTTTCACAATGGATAAACGCTTGGGGCAAAGCTGATTTTGTAATTACACATCCTGAAGATTATGAGCTTGATGAAAAATTTACAAAAGGTGCCAGAATTGAATACAATCAGAATGAAGCCCTAAAAGATGCTGATTTTATCTATGTAAAAAATTGGAGCACTTATAATGATTATGGTAAGATATATTGCAACGATCCATCGTGGATGCTGAACGCCGAAAAATTAAAACTTACCAACAATGCATCAATAATGCATTGTTTGCCCGTTAGAAGAAATGTTGAGTTAAGTGATGAAATACTTGATGGCAATAATTCGTTGATAACAAGGGAAGCAGCAAACCGAGTTTGGGCTGCACAGGCTGTTATTAGCGAAATCTTGAAAAATCAATTGTTAAAATGATAAGTTCAGAAAAATTATATGTAGTAAAGATTGGTGGGAATATCATTGATGATGAGCTAAAACTTGATGAATTTTTAAATGATTTTGCAAAGTTGGATGGGAAAAAAATCCTCATCCATGGTGGTGGAAAACTTGCAACAAAATTGGCTAAATTGTTAAATATTCCACAAGTTATGGTGGAAGGAAGACGAATTACAGATGCTGAAACCCTCAAAGTAATTACAATGGTTTATGCGGGTCACATCAACAAACGCATTGTGGCTGCACTTAATGCAAAAGGCTGTAAATCAATTGGTTTAACGGGTACAGATGGAGATTTTATTCAGGCACATAAACGGCCTGTTAAAAATATTGATTATGGATTTGTAGGTGATATAGATAATGTGAATCCAGATTTATTGATTTCTTTATTTCATCAACATTTAACGGCTATAGTAGCTCCTTTAACAGCTGATAGAAAAGGACAGTTGTTGAATACAAACGCAGATACCATTGCAAAAGAGATAGCCGTTGCAATGGCGAAATATTTTGAAGTACATTTGGTTTATACCTTCGAAAAAAGAGGCGTATTGTCTGATTTTAACGACGAAAACACTGCAATTCCTTTACTTTCTTTTAATTTATACCAACAATTTAAGCAGGAAGAAAAAATATTTGCTGGTATGATTCCAAAATTAGACAATGCTTATGCTGCTATTTCTGGAGGTGTTGCATCTGTTAGAGTTGGAGATGCAAAAGATTTAAAACTTTTGGTTAATGGAAAAACTGGAACAAGATTGATTTATGACTAATAATAACAATATTTTGTTTTCAAAGGCTTTGAATCTTTTAAAGTTGTTGATTGCAATTCCTTCATTTAGCCGACAAGAGCATGAGACAGCATCTCTTTTGGTTCAATTCCTAAATGAAAATGGGGTTGATGCCCAACAATTGGGTAATAATGTGTATGCATTTAATAAGTATTTTCAGCCGGGGAAACCCACATTATTGCTCAATTCTCACCACGACACAGTAAAGCCCGATAAAGCTTATACATTAGATCCATTCAAAGCTATTGAAGAAGACGGAAAACTTTTTGGTTTGGGTAGTAACGATGCCGGAGGTTCTTTGGTGGCTTTGATTGCCACATTTTTAAACTTTTATGAATTCCAAGATTTAGGGTATAATATCATTTTTGTTGCAAGTGCTGAAGAAGAAATCTCAGGTTCTGGAGGTATTGAAGCAGTTTTACCTGTTTTGCCACCTATAGATTTTGCCATTGTAGGCGAACCTACACTTATGCAAATGGCAGTTGCCGAAAAAGGATTAATGGTTTTAGATTGCACCTCATCTGGAATTACAGGCCACGCTGCCAGAAATGAAGGTGAAAATGCTCTTTATAAAGCGATGGCAGATATAAATTGGATAAATTCTTACAAATTTGAAAAAGTATCACCATTCCTTGGGCCTGTAAAAACTACGGTAACGGTTATTGAAACCGATAACAAAGCACATAATGTGGTACCAGCAATTTGTAAATTTGTAGTAGATGTTCGGGTAAACGAATTGTACACTTTTGAAGAAATTATAACAATTATTCAACAACATTTCCAATCTACAATTCAACCTCGAAGTTTTAGATTAAAATCTTCTTCAATAGATGAAAATCATCCGTTGGTGATGGCTGGTAAATCTTTGGGCAAAACCATATACGGCTCTCCTACCACCTCAGACAAGGCATTAATGCCTTTTCCTGCATTGAAAATGGGGCCTGGCAATTCCGCACGCAGCCATACTGCCAACGAATTTATCTATGTAAACGAAATAAATGAGGCTATTGAAGATTATATCAAAATCATCAACCAGCTTGTGTACAACACTAAATCTTAATCTCATTAGAAATTAAATATTATGAAACTCTGGCAAAAAGAATCAACAGCAATACCCCAACAAATTGAAGATTTTACGGTTGGTAGAGACAGAGAGTTTGATATAATGCTAGCAAGATTTGATATACAGGGTTCAATTGCACACGTTACAATGTTGGGTGAAACAGGCTTGATGACACCTGATGAAGCGCAGCAAGCCATTGCAGGACTTCAATCAATAGCACAATTGATTGAAGACGGAAAGTTTGAGATTGCAGCAGGTGTTGAAGATGTGCACAGCCAGGTAGAGTTGTTGCTTACCCAATCTATAGGAGAAGTTGGGAAAAAAATACATAGCGGCAGAAGCAGAAACGACCAAGTGGCAACGGATATCAAATTGTTTTTACGTGCGGCCATTTTAGACCTCAAAATAGAAGTAGGCAATTTGTTTGAGGTTTTAATTTCACAAAGTGAACAATTTAAAGATAAATTATTGCCGGGTTATACCCATTTGCAAATTGCAATGCCTTCATCATTTGGACTTTGGCTTGGATCTTACGCCGAAAGTTTGGTAGATGATTTGGAAATGTTGGCGGCAGCATACACCATTTCCAATAAAAACCCATTGGGCAGTGGTGCCGGTTTTGGATCGTCTTTTCCTTTAAATAGAAGGCGAACAACTGAATTGCTTGAATTCCAAACTTTAAATTGGAACGCGGCTTATGCACAAATGAGCAGGGGTAAAACAGAAAAGCTAACCGCAATGGCTATGAGTTCGGTGGCATCAACCCTAGCTAAATTGGCAATGGATTGTTGTTTGTATATGAACCAAAACTTTGGGTTTATGAAATTCCCAGATCATTTAACCACAGGAAGTAGCATTATGCCCCATAAAAAAAATCCTGATGTGTTTGAATTGATTAGAGGCAAATGCAATAGAATTCAGGCTTTGCCCAACGAATTGAGTTTGTTGACCACCAACCTCCCTTCCGGCTACCACCGTGAAATGCAGTTGACCAAAGAAATTATATTCCCAGCTTTTAGTGAACTAACCAATTGCTTGCAATTGATGGGTGTAATGTTGGTAGATTTAGTTCCCAAAGATGAAATTCTTAACAATGAACTGTACACTTACTTGTTTAGCGTTGAAGCTGTGAATGAATTGGTAAACCAAGGTATTCCATTTAGAGATGCTTACAAAACCATCGGCAACCAAATCGAACAAAATACCTTTGGTTTTGACCTTCAAAAAGGACTTCATCATACCCACGAAGGCAGTATTGGAAACCTTTGTAATGCAGAAATCAAACAAGAAATGGAAAAGGTTTTGGCGAAGTTTGGATAAACCAAGATTAAGCAATAGAAGAAAAAAAGTAAATGATTTGGCTAAAGCCATTTCAAAAATAACTTTTAACCCCAAGCTGAAGCTGGGGACAATTCAAAGAACGCCTTTCCATTAATCTAGTGCGTAATTTTGAATAAATCCTAATTAAGCAGTAGAAAAAATTAATAGGGGGAGCAACTAGCTTCGAAGCTTGACCCCTACTAAAATTACTTGACACATTCTGGGATTAAATACGAACTGTAAATGTCAAGATTATTGTTTTTCCTGAAGCAAGTTTACAGCTTTTATTTGGGTCTAAAATTGAAACAGGTGATTATTTATCATATTCTCCAAGGATTCATTTATTTATAATATAGACTCTTAATCTATTTTACCAATTGCAATCTATTTTGTGCCTAACGGGATTGTTTTTTATCAATTTACCACAAATTTCAATTTATGTCGTTGTCTGCAGCATTTGTATTTCTATTTTGAGCATTCAAGAGCAAGAAGCATAAAATAAAAAGTTTGAAAATGAGCTCCTTAGGAGCGATATGTATGTAGCAACATGCCATATTTATTTTCAGCTCCGTAGGAGCGACATGTTTTTTAAACAATAGATTATCAGATATTTGTTTCGCTCCTACGTAGATGAATCATTTTGTTAAACTCGTTTCTACTAACATTTCGCTCCTACGGAGCCTAATCAATATAAATAAAGTTTTATCCCTAACGCTCTTTTAAAGTTTTATTAATGGTTTCTACCAAACCATCTGTAACTAAATCATGCCCCAACTGCCAAAACATGATGCCACCTAACTTTTTTTGCAACACATATTTGGTTTTTTCTTTTATAGATCTTTTGTCATCAAAAGTT
>CAMBYC010000133.1 GCA_945871875.1 Sphingobacterium thalpophilum | reverse complement strand
TCCAAAGTCAATTTTCTATTAGGAATTCGGAAAAATGATATCAAAAAGATGAAAACTCCAAATGATGTTAAAAACAAAATCCAAGAAACAATTGGCAAATGTGAACTTAGGATTGAAAAATTAGAAAGATTAAGCAAAACCAAAAGTGTGGCACTAATTCCTATTGTTTTAAATCCCTCTTTATGTATAATCATTTTACATTAATTGGTACAAATGTACTACCATTTAGTTGAGAATTTGGAATCAAAAGAGACGATAGATTAAATTGTTTTTGATGAATAGAATAGCATAGAAAAATTCCAAAAAACTGCAGTTTTTTCTTTACAAAAGTTAAACCTTCATTAAATCACGTATCACAACTGATGCTACAACCGCACCAAAAACTGCTGGTAAATATGAAATTGTACCATAAGCTGATTTTTTAAAATTTTTACCATCAGTAAGCATTAAACTTTCTTTTATAGGTTGCTCCGGAGAAAACACTACTTTAATACCGTTTTTTATACTAAAGCGTTTTTTCAATTGCTTTTTCACTTGTTGTGCAAAAGGGCAATTGTATGTTTCTGATATATCTACAACTTGTAATCTAGTGGGGTCTAATTTTGCTCCAGCACCCATGCTACTCACAATTGGAACCTTTAGTTCAAAAGCTGATTTTAGAAAAGTTATTTTTGGTGTTATACTGTCAATTGCATCAATTATATAATCTGGTTGAATTGAAAGATGCTCTAGTACTTTTTCCGGTAATACAAAATCCTTAATGACAGTTAACTCAATTTCTGGATTGATTGCTTTTATTCGTTCAGCCATTATCTCTGCTTTTGATTCTCCATGATTGGTTGCTAATGCTGGGAGTTGACGGTTTCTATTCGTTGGATCTACAACATCACCATCAATTATAGTCATTTTTCCAATACCACTCCGAGCTATAAACTCAGCAGCAAAAGATCCCACGCCCCCTAGCCCTACAACCATTACATGACTTTGAGCCAATTTCTCTAATGATGTTCTACCAATTAATAACTCTGTTCTCGATAACCATGAAAAATCTGTTGTCATAATAAAATTCGAAAATCTAAACCAAGAAATTGTTTTATTAATTTAATTTAAAATTAAATACCCCTAAATCTAATAATTATACTGATTCATAATTCTCAATTAAATAATTAATATTTAATTTTTCTATCTCTTGCTTTTACTTCCCAATAATTCATTTCTCCACTTAAATTAATGGTTATCATTTGATTGTATAATGCTACAGTTGGACAAACATGATAGGGTAATATATAAAATACATCACCAGGTTTAAAATTATGATTGAGTCCAGCATCTACCACCCCATGTTCTTCACTTTGGCTCAATAATCGTAATTCAGGTGCATTTAAAAAATATGCTCTTTTAGAAATGTCGTTTTCTGCTGCAATAGACTTGTGACCTAAATCAATACATATCTTTCCTTCTTCTGGCAAAGAAATCACCCTGCTTACCACAATTGCTGCTGGTAAAAAGGGCTGTTCCTTACATATATCTCCGTAAGTTTTGTCCCAAAACACAAATGTTCCTGGGCTACATTCTACCGTTTCTCTTTGTGCATGTATCGGAAATGTTGGTGATCCCCCTGCAATTAAAATTGGCTTTGGATATCCTGATTCTTCAATTGCACTTGCCAAATCTGTAAGTTTTACAAAATTGGCATCGCAGGCTTTCTTTCGAACTTCATAATCTAATTGTCGAAAATGTCCATCATATAGATGTAAACCTTTGATAATTATTCCAGGTATATTGTAACATTGCTTAATCAACTCTAATGCAAATTCTGTTTTTATTCCCGACCTATTCATCCCAGCATTGATATCAATATAAACTTCTATTTCTTTTACAGATTCAGAAAAAGTAGCTCCAATATTTTCTGCAGCTTCAAAATAATCTATCAAACACGAAAATTTAGTTTCGGGATAAGCTTCAACCAAATTTAACAACCTTTCTACTTTTGGACCAACCGGTTGATAAGCCAACAATACATCTGGAGCTTTTAGTCTTCCCAATATTTCTGCTTCAGCAATGGTAGCACACTTGAATTTACTAATTCCTGCATCTATCATCAACTGCATCACTTCTGCAGTTTTGTTGGTTTTTACATGCGGCCGAAATCTATTCACATTACCAACCAATTCAATTGCCTTATCAATATTATACTTTAATCTATCTTCAAAAACGACCAATTGTGGTGAATCTATTTTTCCAATTTGATCTATTTCGTACCATTCTTTCATTTTATTCCATTTCATGTAATTCAAAAATGGCTTCTACTTCAACCGGAATGTTATCCGGAAGAGACCCCATCCCTACTGCACTTCGAACACCAACACCATTATCTGCTCCCCAAATATCTCTAAACAACTCACTGCAACCATTTATAACCAAAGGATGTTGAGTAAATTCTGGAACAGCATTCACCATCCCTAAAATTTTAACCACTCGTTTTACTTTGTCTAAACTTCCCAAATGTTTGCGAATAGTAGAAAGTATGCACAAACCCACTATTCTAGCAACTCCTTTTGCCTCCTCTGTATCCATATCTAATCCAACTTTACCAGTTATTCTTGTCATATCAGCCCTAATTGGAACATGACCTGATACATACAATAAATTATCTACAATTAAACAAGGCTTATATACCGCCTTGGGTACTGGTAATTCAGGCAACTCTATTCCTAATGCAACAAGATTTTGTTCTGCAGTCATTTTAAAATATTTGTGAAATAAAAGAATATAAAAAAAGAAACAACCAAACCGAGGGAACTGCCAATAATAAAGAATCAAATCTGTCTAAAAACCCACCATGCCCAGGAAATGCTAATCCACTGTCTTTCACATTTGCTTCCCGCTTAATTCTACTCTCTAATAAATCTCCAAAGGTTCCTGCAATAACTGCAATTGTAGAGATGATGAAATAAATGCGCCAATCATCCTTTAAAACTAAGGCACTAAATAAACTTATAGATCCAACGCTGCAAAGAAATCCACCAATTGTACCTTCCCATGTTTTATGAGGTGATACCAAACTTAATGGCGTCTTACCTATGGAAGAACCAATAATATAAGCCATAGTATCATTTATCCAAATTGAAGAAACCAATACAAGTGGAATAAAAAACCCTTTCCTCAGGGCAACTTCTTTAAAAAAATCAAAAAAAGTTGTCCCTTCGTTCGGCATAAACATTGACCCACTTCTAATGTGTATCAACATTGCCCAACTTATTGATATATACATAAAACCCAAACCAGAAATCGCTATGTTGCTTACTTTGATTTTCCTTTTTGTAACAATTTCTACAATCAAAAATGCAATAACTAAAATTAATCCTATGAATTTAGCGAGATCTCTTAATTCCAATTGCCCTAGTTTCAAATTTCCAGAAGTTGAGTAAAGCATCAAACACCAACCCAAAAGCATAATTGTCCAATGTTCAAATGAAGTTTTAATTTGATAATTTGGATAGATTTTCTTCATTAACTGATGAAATTCTATCCAACATCCAAAATGTACTATTGAAAAAATAATAAAAAACATCCATTCGTTGGTGAGCAAACCCAACAACATCACACACACAAATATTACCGCAGTAAACACTCGTTTCTTAAATGTATCCCAGTTCATTGCCATATTTATAAAATTAACCTCTTTTAGTTATGCTAACCATTGTTCTTCCAATGCTAAAATTTCTGGAGGCACTTTATTCTTTCTGTCTTTTTTTGCATTTAATATAAATACTTTAAATAAAAGAAATATTCCAGCTAAAGCAACTATCCCCCAATACCATGGAATACTATCTTTCATAGCTTCTTCAATTGATTTCCCTTTTTGTGTATAATAAAATATCTGTGTTACAGCAAAAGCATTATTGATAAAATGTGCCCAAATAGACAACCAAATACTTCCACTATGATAAAAAATTAATCCTAATATAACACTCAATGCAACCCTTGGAATAAAACCATACCAAGAAAAATGAATCATGCTAAACAATACACTCGTTATTCCAATTGCTAACCATGGATCTTTTGACCATTTTTGCAATAAATTTTGTAACCCACCCCTAAACAAAGTTTCTTCAAACAATGCTGGTGCAAACGCCATTATTATTATCGCTATTAGATATTCTCCCCAAGTTTTTACATTTGCCACTATAGCAACCTGTGCATTGTAATTGTCTTCCAAATCCTTAAAAACAATTTCCCATTTCGCAGGAATGGGAATAATTTTATTCAACTCTGATAACGCTGATACCAGTGGCGAAGAACCTGCCATTATCAACAATACAATACCCAATTGTTTATAAGAGAAATAATAATTAAACCTCAAAAAACCAAATGGTTTCTTCGACAAAAATTTTGCAGTAAAATATGCCGGCAAAAAAAATACAAAAAATGTTGAAACCAACTGTATGACTTTCAATACATTAGAATATTTTGCATTGTACATATTCTCTTGCATTGCAAAAACACTTTCACCCGTCATCAACATCCATACTCCAAAAGAAACCAAACTGCCAAAAAACAAACCCATACAAGCTAATCCAATTAACATAAAAATTCCTGATGTATAATTTGCTCCAGGCTTCGAATCTATATCAAACATAATTTAATTTTTTATTGACCTCAAGGAATCTTTAGCAACTCCCCTGCCAAATCGTAAATTTGTATTAATTATATGATAAAGATAGGCAAGATATTATTACCCAATTTCCCTTTGTTGTTGGCACCTATGGAAGATGTTAGCGACCCTCCTTTCAGAGCAGTGTGTAAAGATAACGGAGCTGACTTGATGTTTACTGAATTTATAAGCAGCGAGGGATTAATCAGAGATGCTATAAAAAGCAGACAAAAATTAGACATTTTTGAAGAAGAACGACCCGTTGGTATTCAAATTTTTGGTGGCGATGAAGACGCAATGGCTTTAAGTGCTAAAATTGTTGCCACAGTAAACCCTGATTTATTAGACATCAATTTCGGTTGTCCGGTAAAAAAAGTGGTTTCAAAAGGAGCTGGTGCTGCAGTTCTAAAAGATATCGAACTGATGACTCGCTTAACTGAAGCCGTAATAAAAAGCACATCACTTCCTGTTACCATTAAAACTAGACTTGGTTGGGATGTTGACACCATTAATATTGTTGAAGTGGCCGAAAGAATGCAAGATATTGGCGTTCAAGCCATTTCCATACATGCCAGAACCCGTTGCCAATTGTATAAGGGCGAAGCCGATTGGAGTTGGATTGCTAAAGTAAAAAACAATCCCAGAATGACGATTCCTGTTTTTGGTAATGGCGATATCGATTCTCCTGAGAAAGCTTTGGAATACAAAAATCGTTATGGGGTTGACGGTATTATGATTGGAAGAGCTGCAATTGGATACCCTTGGATTTTCAATGAAATCAAACATTTTTTCAATACCGGCACACATTTACCGCCCCCTACCATTGAACAACGTATCGCCGTTATTAAAAAACATCTAGAATCTTCTTTACTTTGGAAAGGCAATATTGCTGGCATCAACGAAATGAAAAGACATTACGCCAATTATTTACGCGGCTTACCCAATATTAAAACATACCGCAACCAATTGGTTACATTAGGTTCAAAAGATGCTATCGACGCAGTTTTAGAAGACATTACCAAAACCTACGCAGGATTCCAATTTGAAAGAAGAAAAGTTGAAATGGGAGAATGGAGTTGTGAAATGTAAAGAAATGTCTTTTAAAAAAACTACTAAACATCTTTAAAAAGATTAACCATTAATAATTGAACATTAACAATTATTTTACCGTTTTCTCAGGTTCTATCGACGGTCCAAAATAATTGGTCAAAACACCTTCTTCATTAATCAAATATTTCGAGAAGTTCCAACTGGGTTGTTTATCGTTCCAGCCGTTTTGATCTTTATTTGTTAACCATTGATAAATCGGTTGCTGGCTTTTAGATTTTATAACTACCCCTTTTGTAGCCAAAGGAAAAGTTACACCATAGTTTTTCTTACAAAAAGAGGCTATTGCATCATTGTTTCCACTCTCCTGGTTTTGAAAGTCATTAGCAGGAAACCCTACTATTACCAAACTTCCATTTTCTGCATCATACAACTTTTGTAATGATTCATATTGCCCAGTATAGCCGCAGTCGCTTGCAGTATTTACCAATAAAATTTTTTTTCCCTTGTATTGTGCTAAAGTTTGTTCTTTCCCATCTATACCCTCAAATTTTACATCGTAAATTGATGTTACCGGTTTTACCCCTTTTTCATTGGTCAATTTAGTTCCGTTTGGACCAACAAATCTTCCCAAACCTGAAATTATAGGATACATTGCTTTTAGTACTTTCTGTTTTCCTGTCATTGTTGAATTGTTTTTTTGTACACTACTGCAACCAAATGTTGCAACTACAATTATCAATAGATATATTACATTTCGCATAATTGAATTGTTTTATCGCATTAACTTTTTAATCCACTTTACATTGTTTTTGTAAGGTGCATATATAATAGGAATATCTATCCAAGAAGGAGTTTTCAAAATCGGCTTTTGTCTAGTAAAAGTTTCGAAACCATAAACACCATGGTATTGTCCAACACCACTGTTTCCGACGCCACCAAAAGGTAAATTTGAATTTGCAAGATGAACAATTCCGTTGTTTACGCATCCACCACCAAACCTCACATTTTCAATAAAAAAGTCTGAAACGCTTTTGTTTTCTGTAAAAACATACAATGCTAAAGGGTTGGGATGTAAATCTATCCAATCCAATACTTCTCGCTCATTTGAGTACGTAATCACAGGCAAAATGGGTCCAAATATCTCATCTTGCATAATAAGATCATCTTTTTTAACCTCTGTAATTACTGTTGGGGCAATATATCTTGTAGATGCATCTCTTTGTCCGCCAATTTCAATTTTACCTTGGTGCAAATATTTTTCTAATGCATTGAATCTAGAATCAGAAATCACTCTACCATAATCTGCACTTAATTCAGGATTATCGCCATACATTTTAGTGATATTTTCACTTAATTTTTGTAGAAACCGATCTTTTATCGATTCATGCACCAAAACATAATCAGGAGCTACACATGTTTGTCCTACATTAATCCATTTGCTCCAAGCTACTTTTCTTGCTGCAAAATCAATAGATGCATCTTTATCAACAATACAAGGCGATTTTCCACCCAATTCAAGGGTAACGGGACTTAAATGTTTTGCAGCCATCTCCATTATTTTTTTACCCACATTTACAGAACCAGTAAAAAAGATATGGTCAAAATGATGGTTTTCAACAAGTTCTTTACCCACCTTATATCCGTCGCCTTCAATTAGGGCAATATAAGATTCATCAAAATAACTTTGTAACATTTCAACCATTGCAGTTGC
>CAMBYC010000132.1 GCA_945871875.1 Sphingobacterium thalpophilum | reverse complement strand
TCAAAATTAGACCAGCGTTTAGCCCTACAGTATATCGTAACCGGAAACAGGCAAGATGCCAAATGTATTTCATTAGATAGATCCTTAGTTGTATTTGAAGAGCAGATTTAAAATTAGGGCTTCTGCAAGGTTGCAGAAGTTAGCGGGGAGACGAGCATGAGTGTAGTTTTGAAAAAAATGTGATAATAAAATTTCTTTTATCACTTAATAACTCTAAACTCATGATGTTAAAAAAATCAACTTTTTTAATTGTTTTCTCTCTTTTTATTTTTATTGAACAAAAAGCTCAAGAAGTTAATACATACAAATATGAAAATGTTGTTAACAATGGAGTTAAAACTTTCTTTAAAGATGGGTTAGCTAAATCTTATTACCTTGAAAATGGTATATCAGTAACTTGCTCTATGTCAAGCTTAAGAATGTATGGTAAATATTATCAGATAAACATAGAAATCGAAAATTTGACTGGAAAAAATTTTGTTTTCAATCCTAATAGTGTAATTGCATTGTTGACAACTTACCAAACAGATAAGAAGACAAAAATTATATCTGTAAAAGAACAGAGAAAAGGTAACATATTAACTAGTGATGAATATATTTCTAAAGTAAATACCAGTCAAAATATTTTAAGTGCAATTAAAAGTTTTGGTGAAAGGTCTAGTGCCGAAAGGGCAGGATATTCATCATCTGTCAATACTACAAATGTGAATTCAAACACAAATTCGTATGGATCAATACGTGATTATTATAATAAGAATGGATTAGTTGCTAGCGGTTATACAAATACAAATGTTTCAGGAAAAAGTGTAACTCAAAATTATAATGGTGCAATAGCTTATATGGCTCAAGAAAATGCTGATAAGAAAATTCAGGCTTTTGACGAACAACTTTATCAAATTAAATCAGAATTGAATCAAGGCTATTTGAAAATAAACACATTAGAACATCGTCAAAGATTGATTGGATTCATAAATTTAAAATTTGAAAAATCTGATAAAATAGAAATTTTGATTCCCGTAAATGGTAAATATTACTCATTTAAATATGATAATTCTGAAAATGTTGGGATAGAAGAAAATAATGATGATGCTTCACTAGAATCAATAAGTAACAATAGTGAAGTAAATTTATTATTTGTGGATTATAAAAGTTCAATCAACAATAAAAAAATGGACCAAGCATTTATAATTTTAAATAAAGCTTTATTGATAGAACCAAATAATCCTGTTTTATTGAGACAAAGGAGTAGATTAAATTTTAATCAATTAAATAATAAGGAGAGTGGCGTTTCAGATATTACAAATGCAATTGCAAATGAAACCGATAATGAAAAGCAATTTGAAAACTATTTAACAAGGGCATCATTTTTATTTAAATTGAATAGATTCAGTGATGCAATAAATGATGCAACATTAGCTATTGAGATTTTTCCAAACAAGACGGAAGGTTATTTTTCTAGAGCAATTTCAAAATCTAGTCAAGGTGAGATGATAAGTGCAATTAAGGATTATGAAAAAATCATTTCAATTACAGATAAATTACTAGCAAAATATGATAATGCAGGTGTTGTTTATAATAATATGGGATATTGTTATGTACAACTAAAAGATTACAAAAAGGCATTTCAATTCATCAATAAGGCATTAGAGTTATTGCCGAATCACAGTTATATTTGGGGCTCAAGAGGAGAATTAAATTTCAAATTAGGAGAATATAAAGATTGTATTGAAGATCTAACAATTGCAATAGACTTAATGGAAAAGGGTAACAGTAAAGGTATTGCTCTTAATCCGGCTAATCCATATTATTATAGGGCATTAGCAAATTTGAAAATTCATAAAAGAAGGGAAAAGGAGATTTGTTACGATTTGGATAAGGCTGTTGAATTAGGCAATAAAGAAGCAATATCATTAAGAAATGAAAATTGTAAAAATTAGCATTTTATCATTCATTCTTATATGAGCTAAATATAAATTGATTTCAATTTTTTTTCTTCGCTTAGAGATATTTAAATTTATCGATATTATTTATACAAGAATACAGCGTTGAATTATTAGTATTCAAATTTATGGCTAAAGCCAATCTAGAATATTCTTAAACCCCCAGCTGAAGCTGGGGGGCTATGATAAGAACCATTAACTTTTTTCTAATATTTGATCTGAGATTTAGGGTATACTTATGCTGGGGGCTATGATATGAACCATTACCTTTTTTTATTATTTGATCTGAGATTTAGGGTATACTTCTGCTGGGGGATATGATAAGAACCATTACCTTCTTTCTAATACATAATCTGAGATTTAGGGTATACTTATGCTGGGGGCTATGATAAGAACCATTACCTTCTTTCTAATATATAATCTGAGCTTTAAAGCATGACCACGAAGTGGTCAAATATATATAGAGAAATTATTCAAATAGAAACGACTCCGAAGGAGTCGAATAAATAACCCATTGTTAGTTTAATTATTCAACATTGTCTGAATCAGGATTTACAGGATTTTAGGATTTACAGGATATGCGAACAAACAGAAAATAATCCTTTAATCAAGCAAATCAAGGTTAAGATAATAATGGTTAATGGTTAAGGGTTAATGGTTACGGGGTTAATTTATTTTTTGCATTAAACCTTTAAAAAAAAGGGTTCTTTTTAATTAACACTTAACAATTAACACCTAACCATTATTATCTTAACCTTGATTTGCTTGATTGAAGGATCGAGGGATTAACTTTGAATTAGGAATCAGGAATTGAGTGTGTCTTGGATTATTATGCAAACAGATAATAATCCCTAAATCCTTTAATCAAGCAAATCAAGGTTAAGGTAAAAGCATTTAATCCAGAAACATACAATAATATAGGGGCAGATAACTTCTGCCCCTATATTAAAAAATTAAATTCCTGATTCCTAATTCCCCATTAATAATTAATTTTTAGTCTCTGTAGTTAAGAGCGGGTTCTCTATCTCCCAACAAAGCCTTGTATTGATAATTGCCTTTCTTAGCAATAAATTCTTTCTTTGCTGCTTCAATTAAAGCAGGATTGTGCAACAATTCAATTCCCATATTTGCCAATGCTTTTGCAGCTACTATCATTCCCTTTGTGCCAATTTCTGTTCCACCACAAGCAACCGCCTGCCAACTGTGTGCCGGCGTACCCGGAATCCATGTGGCAGTAGAAAATCCAACGGTTGGAACATTGTAACTTACATCGCCTACATCTGTTGAACCTGGACTAGCATTTTCTGGTTTCACAAATGGGCGGGTTGTTGCCGCTTCTGAAATATTAGGGTAAGAAAATGTAAATGACGATTGTATCTTCTTGCCAAATTCTAACTCTTCGGGTGATAAATTTACCACACCTGCAAGCACCAAGTTTTTATACATTGCAGCATTCAAGGTATCGTTCAACAACAAATCGTGCGTACCGCCAATGATTTCATATTTCATTTTGGTTTCAGTTCCCATTGCAGCACCTTCCGCTGCTTTCACAACTCTATCAAATATAGAAACTACGGTTTGTTTGTCGGGGTGCCTAACATAATAATATACCTCGGCAAAGTCAGGTATAACATTTGGTGCTTTACCACCATTGGTAATTACATAGTGAATTCTTGTAGAAGATGGAATATGTTCACGCATCATGTTTACCATTGCGTCCATGGCTTCTACGCCGTCAAGCGATGAACGTCCTTTTTCGGGTGAAGCTGAAGCGTGTGCCGACAATCCGTAAAACCTGAATTTAGCAGATTTATTTGCCAATGCACCGGTCATATTTACGCTGTTGCTGTTTCCTGGATGCCAGTGCAAAACCACATCAACTCCATTGAAAAATCCACCACGCGTTAAATAAACTTTTCCAGATCCACCTTCCTCGGCTGGACAACCATAAATTTTGATTGTACCTTTCCAACCATTTGCCATCATTTGGTTTTTCAATTCAATACCTGCAGCAACTGAGGCAGTTCCAAATAAATGATGACCGCAAGCGTGTCCAGCTTCTTTACCTGCTGCAACCTTACGCTCTGCAACTGCTTCTTGCATAATGCCAGGTAAGGCATCGTATTCGGCTAAGATTCCTATTACTGGAGATCCAGATCCATAAGTTGCAATAAATGAAGTCGGTTCTCCTGCAATACCAGATTGCACTTCAAACCCATTGTTCTTTAATTCTGATTGCAACAAGGCGGTAGATTTCTCTTCTTTATAACCTACCTCAGCATAATCCCAAATCTGTAGAGCAACCTTTTTGTAATGTTCGTAATTTCCTTGTAATGCTGCTGCTGCCTGCAATTTGTTTTTCTCATACGAAACCGCAATAGGTTTCTTTTGTGCAAACAATAAGGCAGGTAAAAATACCAATGCAATTATTTTTCTCATGTAGTTAATATTAGAGCTTCTAATATACGTTAATCGAGAATAACTTTATTAAATGCACATCCTTTAAATAAGAATAAAATTGATTTTATTGTTTATGGGTTGACCACTAGGGTCGCCCCTACAGGTGAAACATAATTATAAAATGTAAATGGGATGATTTCGATAAAGAATAGGGTTCTGTAGGGGCGACCCTTGTGGTCGCCCTCTAAATATCAGTTATATTCGCCCTCTAAATATCGGTCGCCCAATTCACCTAACTTAGTTAAATAATATTGGCAAGCTTGCTTTGGCAGTATCCCATTGAATTATCAAATTGGCTCCTTTATTGATTTTTTCAAAATACATCGTATAAAACTCAACGGGTTCAGTATTTTTTTCTGGAGCAACTTCTACTCTAACAATATCCTTTTTTTGATCGTATTTAAAAGCACCCCAAGTGTCGGTATCTAGGTTTATGATGATGGTCCATTTTTCCATATTTGGGATTGCATATAATGTGTATCTGCCTTTCTTGATGGTTTTATTAGCAATTTTGGCATCTTTATAAAATTCAATTTCAGTAGCTTCATTGGCACCTAGTCTCCAAATCTGTCCATATTCAACCAAATTTCCAAAAACATCTCTGCCGTTTTTCTGAGGTCTGCTGTAAATAACCCTTGCACACAATGGTTCTGGAGCTTTATCTTGTATTTTTAAAATTGGATATACATTAGGAAAAAAACTTACATCTAATGGAGATTTGTCAATCGGTGGAATATTTTTATTTTGGGCAACAGATAACAGAGTTATCAATAAAAAACAAATGGTAGATATCGCTCTTAAAGACATAGGTTTTAAAATTTTAGCAAAAATAACGCTATTAAGAATTATTCAACGTTAAATGAATATTTTATAATTTATTGAATGTATCCTTACTCATTTGCAACAATTCCGGGAAAAACAATTGATATCCCGTTTGAATTTGTTCATAATGTTGAAGAAACAATTGAAATGCTGTTTCAGTTTCATCAATATATTTTGCTCTTCGTTGCAATCCACCCAAACTGCGCTGAATTCCTTCTGTAGATTGGTAATGAAACAACCAATTTTGAGAGGTCATATAAGGAAACATTTTTGCAAACCGGTCAGGAAAGATGGTTTGATGAATCGATAGTTGAGTATAAATAGTTTGGGTAAAATCGTGCAATTGATCATTATTAAAATGAATTTCATCATTAGCCAAGAAGTGATCGAAAACAATATCAATTATCGCTCCACTATACAATCGGTATTTTGGTCGGAAGATTTCACTTAATTCTTTTACAACAAGATGTTGATCTGTAAAAGTATCAATTATTCGATGCAGTTGAATTCCCTTTTGAACATTCGTCGGTAAATCGTATTGTTTTTTACCTTTCACGTAATCGCTAATCATATTCCCGGCAAGGATATCGGTATCTTGAAAAGACAAAAAAGCGTGTGCTAAGAGGTTCATTCGAATAAAGTTACACTCGAAGTTTTAAAATGATTTGGAATTTATCTTAACCATGATTTAAGAATTGAATTTTGTCAGAATCAGGATTTACAGGATTAAAGGATTTATAGGATAAGAGCAAACAAAGAAAATAATCCTGATAATCCTAAAATCACGTAAATCTTGATTCAGACAACTAGTGTATATTTGCATCCTTAACTTATACAATTATGTCCAAAGGTCCCGTTTCACAATTTATTTTGCACCATTACAGACATTTCAATTCTGCCGCTTTAGTAGATGCAGCAAAAGGTTATGAAGAACATTTGCTAGATGGCGGAAAGATGATGATCACTTTAGCCGGTGCGATGAGTACTGCCGAATTGGGTATTTCATTGGCAGAGATGATTAGACAAGGAAAGGTTGATATTATTAGTTGTACAGGTGCCAATTTAGAGGAAGATGTAATGAATTTGGTAGCACATTCGCATTACAAGCGGGTGCCAAACTATCGGGATTTAACACCACAAGATGAATGGGATTTGTTAGAGAACCATTACAATAGGGTAACTGATACTTGTATTCCAGAGGAAGAGGCATTCAGAAGGTTGCAGAAGCATTTGCACCACCAATGGAAACAAGCAGAAGAAAACGGAGAAAGATATTTTCCGCACGAGTTCTTGTACAAAACAATTTTAAGTGGAGATTTAGAGCAGTATTATGAGATAGATCCAAAGAACAGTTGGATAATTGCTGCTGCAGAGCGTAATTTACCCATAGTTGTTCCAGGTTGGGAAGACAGTACAACCGGCAATATCTTTGCGAGTTATGTGATAAAGAATGAGTTAAAAGCTTCAACTGTTAAGAACGGTATTGAATATATGGTTTGGTTGGCAGATTGGTATAGAAACAATTCGGCAGGCAAGGGTGTAGGATTCTTTCAAATTGGTGGCGGTATAGCCGGCGATTTCCCAATTTGCGTGGTGCCGATGATGTACCAAGATTTAGAATGGCATGATGTTCCATTTTGGAATTATTTCTGTCAGATTAGTGATTCTACAACTTCTTATGGGTCGTATTCAGGAGCCATTCCAAATGAGAAAATCACTTGGGGTAAGTTGGATATCAAGACGCCAAAGTTTATTGTAGAAAGTGATGCTACCATTGTGGCACCGTTGATGTTTGCATATATTCTTGGTTGGTAATTATTAATTAGGAATTAAGATTCAGGAATCGCGGGAGATTATATTAATTATTAATTAGGAATTAAGAATCAGGAAACACGGGATTATAATAATTATTAATTAGGAATTAGGAATCAGGAAACACGAGATTATAATAATTATTAATTAGGAATTAGGAATCAGGAAACACGAGATTATAATAATTATTAATTAGGAATTAGGAATCAGGAAACACGAGTATTCTTTTTTTATATTGAAATTTAGTAGTTGTGGTTTTTGGTGAATTTGTTTATTGATTTTGTAGGGGCAGAAAATTTTTTGCCCCTACGTGTAATAATGTGAATTTTTTTTTAACTAGCTTCAAATCACCATTGTCACGCTTCAAATCTCCATTGTCACGCTTCGAAGCATGATTGTCACGCTTCGAAGCATGATTGTAACGCTTCGAAGCATGATTGTAATGCTTCGAAGCATGATTGTAACGCTTCGAAGCGTGATTGTAACGCTTCGAAGCGTGATTGTAACGCTTCGAAGCATGATTGTAACGCTTCGAAGCATGATTG
>CAMBYC010000131.1 GCA_945871875.1 Sphingobacterium thalpophilum | reverse complement strand
AATTCATAATTCATAATTTATAATTCATAATAGTTATGCGTAAAATATTGTTTTCGATAATCTTAATTCTGTTACAGGTAATAACTGGATTTGGGCAAACCAAACAAACAGATGCTACCACACCATTACATGCTTTACAACCTGATTATCCAGTTTTTTATGGTGTACCAACAAAATTGCAGGTAAAAGCAATCCTAGATAGCGTTTTTACTTACTTAAATGCAGTTACCCCGGCAAAGATGATCAACAAACAAACGGGACAAGAGCTAAAAGACATCTCTGCATTAGATACCAATAGTGTTGTTCAACAAGGCGATTTTAGGTTAACTAGTTATGAATGGGGTGTAACTTATGCAGCTATGCTGCGCATTTATCAGACTACTGGTGATGTTCGCTACGCGAATTACAATCAAACTAGACTTGACTTCCTTGCTAAATGGGTGCCGGCAGTGAAACAAAAATTTAGTTTAGATTATATCCATAGAAAAAACATTTTTTCTCAACCTATTGATCCAAGGGCACTTGACGATGCCGGTGCAATTTGTGCAGCAATGATTAAAAGTCAACTCGCAGGGTTGAATAAGAACTTACGCCCACTAATAAATAACTATATCCAATTTATTGCAAAAAAACAACACCGTTTAAAAGACGGCACATTAGCAAGAATGCGCCCACAACCGAATACATTGTGGTTAGATGATTTGTACATGAGTGTTCCTGCTTTGGCACAAATGGGCAAGTTAACGGGTGATACTTCTTATTATCAGGATGCGGTTAAACAAGTGAAACAATTTTCAAATCGCTTTTTCAACAAAGAAAAAGGATTGTACATGCATGGATGGGTAGAAAGTATGGAAACTCATCCCGAATTTAGATGGGCAAGAGCCAATGGATGGGCTTTGCTTACTAAAGTTGAATTGCTTGATGTTTTGCCTGAGAATCACCCTGATAGAAAAATGTTTTTACAACTTTTAAAAGCACACATCAACGGGCTTGCATCTTACCAAAGTGGATCTGGATTTTGGCACCAATTGCTAGACCGTGAAGATTCTTACCTCGAAACCTCCGCAACAGCAATTTACGCATACTGTATTGCCCACGCTTGCAATAAAGGTTGGATAGATCCAATGATTTATGCTCCTATGTCAATTTTGGCTTGGAATGCAGTGGCTACTAAAGTAAATGCAAAGGGCCAAGTTGAAGGAACTTGCGTTGGAACCGGAATGGCTTTTGACCCCGCTTTTTATTACCACCGTCCAGTAAATGTTTATGCAGCTCATGGATATGGACCGGTACTTTTTGCTGGTGCCGAAATATACCAGCTGCTTACACAATTTAAATTTATAATGAACGACAGTGCCCTGCAACTGTTGCAACAATAATTTATCATGGACAACTACTTAAAAAGTATATGTTGTATTTGTATGCTGTTGATTGGTTTTGCCTCTATAGCACAAACAAATCAATTCAAATTTGATTTTGGTACGGGAAAAAATGTGCCTGGTTATTTGCCTGTTACCCCCAATACAATATTTAATTCAGAAAAAGGATACGGATTTTCACATGGTTCTACTGTAGTTGCAATAGATCGAGGTGGTAATCCACTCACAGGAGATTTTATCACCTCCACCAAACCATTTTATTTCTCCGTGGTATTGCCCGAAGGAAATTATGATGTTACTCTAACCTTGGGCGATAAAAAAGGGAGCTCAGCAACTACTGTCCGTACTGAATCCAGACGATTGATGTTGGAAAATGTTCAAACGGACAAAGGAAAAATAAGTACACAAACATTTTCTGTGCATATTCGAGATAGCCTCATCCGTGATGCAAACCATATTGTTATTGGTAAAGTACGTTTAAAACCTAGAGAAATAACCAATTTACATTGGGATAATATGCTTACTATTGAGTTTAATGATTCATTGCCGAAGGTTTGTGCTCTTGAGATTACACCCAATACTACCGCAACAACCATCTTTCTTGCCGGCAATTCTACGGTTGTAGACCAAGATAGAGAACCTTGGGCCGCCTGGGGACAAATGTTCCCGAACTTCCTTGTACCTTCTGCCGTTGTAGTTGCCAATTATGCAGAATCCGGAGAAACATTAAAGGCTTTCTATGGAGAAAAAAGATTGGAAAAAATATGGAGCATGGCCAAACCCGGTGATTACTTGTTTATAGAATTCGCACACAACGATCAAAAGCCAGGCAGTAGTCACCTCGACCCATTTACCACCTACAAACAAACACTTAAAGAATGGATCAATCAAGCAAAAAACAAACAAATCATTCCCGTTTTGGTAACTTCCATGCACCGAAGAAACTTCGATTCTACTGGTAAAATCATCAATACTTTATTGGATTACCCAGATGCAATGCGCCAAACCGCCATGGAAGAAAATGTGGCAATAATTGATTTAAACGACATGAGCAAAACATTATATGAAGCTTGGGGCCCTCAAGCCTCTATAAAAGCATTTGTGCATTATCCACCAAATTCCTTTCCAAATCAGCAAACAAAACTAGAAGACAATACCCATTTCAGCCCTTATGGAGCGTATCAATTGGCTCGTTGTATAGTACAAGATATCAAATTGCAAAACCTTACATTGGCTGCATTTATAAAAAATAATGTTCCAACTTATGATCCATCAAAACCCTTGCCTTTTGAACAGTTTTATTGGCCAAATAGTCTGTTTATCAACGGATTAAAACCTGATGGCAATTGAGTTTTTTGAAATAAAAGATACATTAACCCAGATAAAATTCATTCTGAAATAAATTAAACAAATACAAATCAACCATGAAATTTATAACTATAATCTTTCTTTTGGTATTTAGTGCAAAAGTAATGTTTGCACAACCTGTAATGGAAACAGGCGGTCAAACCATGCCTAACGAGTGGATTGATAAAGATACCAAACATCGGGTGGTGCGCATTTCTAGAATGGAGGGAAATAGCAACCTCAGTTTTTATTTTCACAACAATCCGTTTATCGGAAATAAAATGGTTTATTACAGCAGCCATAAAAACGATGTGAGTGATTTGGTAAAGCAGGAAACTTACAGCACCAATGCACTCAATAAGCAAATCTATTTGCTAAACTTGAAAAATTTTAGTTCAAAGCAACTCACTTTTCACCAATCACCTATGAACGGTGAAATTGTACACAACAAATCTGGTGTAGTGTATTACCAAATTAAAGACAGTGTTTTTTCTGTAGATGCAAAATCTCTAAAAACCAAACTTGTTTTTGTGTTTCCAAGTGATTTTAAAGCAGGAGTTACTACTGTAAATGCAGATGGCACCCTACTTGCAGGTTCAAAAGCAGATGATAAAGAAAAAGAAATATTAAGAAAAAATCCCAATAAAAGCAGCTTTTTTGATTTGATTTATGAAGCAAAATTGCCCAAAACACTATTTACCATTGATATTAAAACGGGTAAGTTGGATAAGATTTTTACCGATAGTGCGTGGTTAAACCATGTGCAGTTTTCTCCAACAGATCCGAATTTGTTGATGTTTTGTCATGAAGGACCATGGCATAAAGTTGACAGAATTCATACCATTGATGTGGTTTCCAAAGAGGTAAAAATTATGCATAAGCGCACAATGCCTATGGAAATTGCGGGTCATGAATGGTTTGCACCCGATGGCAAAACTATCTATTTTGATTTACAGCAACCTCGTGGTGTAAACTTTTTTCTCGCAGGAGCCAATGTTAAAACTGGTGAAGAAATAAAATATTCAATGGAGCGGAACGAATGGTCTATTCATTTCAATTGTTCAAACGATCAAAAATTGTTTTGTGGTGATGGTGGTGATGCCGGTCAGGTGGCAAAAGCTCCTGATGGCAGATGGATTTATTTGTTTAAGCCCAATGAACAAAAATTGCTATCAGCAAAATTGGTGAATATGAAAAACCATAACTACAAATTGGAACCCAATGTGCATTTTAGTCCAGACGGGAAGTGGATAATTTTCCGTGCCAATTTTGAAAAAATTGAAAACGTTTACGCTGTTGAAATTAAAGAGTCTGGCTTATAATCCTAACAAAACACAAAATCCCCATGCAAAGAACCTTCATTTTGTTCGCATTACTTTTTGCCACCGCTGTATCTGAAGCTCAATCACAATGGCCCAAAGTTACTGAAACCACAAAGCCATGGACAAGATGGTGGTGGGAGGGAAGTGCCGTAAATAAAGCAGATTTAACCCTAACATTAGAACAATTTAAAAATGCTGGATTGGGTGGAGTAGAAATTACACCCATTTACGGAGTAAAGGGTTCAGAACAACAGGAAATAAAATTTTTGTCGCCGAAATGGATGCAAATGTTGGTGCATACCCTTGATGAATCTAAAAGACTTGGATTGGGTGTGGACATGGCAAATGCAACAGGTTGGCCCTTTGGTGGACCATGGGTTACAGATAACGATGCCAGCAAATCAATATATTTTTCAACTTATACAGTTAACGGAGGCGAACAATTGCTGCAACCTGTTGAATACAAACGTGAAGCTTTGATTAGAACTGCTAATAATCAAAATGTTTCTATCGATGCACTTTTAAATCCTGTTTCAAAAAATAAAAACTTACAGGCATTGGCTTTAGACCAAATACAATATCCTGGTAAGTTGCCATTAGAAACATTGATGGTATATAGCGACAATAGAACCAGCATTGATTTAACCAATTTTGTAGATGCAAATGGGAAACTGAGTTGGACAGCACCTGCTGGTAAATGGACATTATACGCTTTGTTTCAAGGGCTTCATGGAAAAATGGTGGAGCGTGCCGCCCCCGGCGGCGAAGGCTATGCAATAGATCATTTCTCTTCAACTGCTGCAAACAATTACTTTTCTTACTTTGATCAAGCTTTTAAAGGTTATAATCTTACTAATTTAAGAGGATTTTTTAACGATTCTTACGAAGTGGATGATGCTAGAGGTCAAGCAAATTGGACATCCAATCTTTTTGTAGAATTTAAAAAGCGCAATGGTTATGATTTAAAAAATCACCTCCCTGCTTTATTAGGGAAAGATGATATGCAACAAAAAGCTAGGGTAATTTACGATTATCGTGCTGTAATTGACGAATTGATTCTTGAAAACTTTACCCAAAAGTGGAAACAATGGGGGCAATCAAAAGGTAAGATTGTAAGAAATCAATCTCATGGTTCTCCTGCTAATACATTGGATTTATACAGCGTTGTGGATATCCCCGAAACAGAGGGTTCAGATATCCTTCGTTTTAAATTTGCTTCATCAGCTGCTAATGTTACCGGTAAACCTCTCGTTTCTTCTGAATCCGCCACATGGTTGAATGACCATTTTTTGAGTTCTTGGGGAGATGTAAAAAAAGCCATCGACTTGTATTTTCTTGGGGGAGTAAATCATATATTTTACCATGGAACAGCGTATTCTCCGCAACAAGCGCCTTGGCCAGGTTGGTTGTTTTACGCTGCCGTTCATTTTCAACCGGTTAATCCACAGTGGAAAGATTTTCACGCGTTGAATGCTTACATCACACGTGTACAAAGTTTCTTGCAACAAGGTAAACCCGCAAATGAAGTGTTGATGTATTACCCTATAGCAGATCGCTATGCAGAACCAGGAAATACGCTGTTGCAACATTTCGACGGAATGGGCAAGAATTTCGAACATACCAATTTTGAATTTGCATCAACTTGGATGTTAGAAAATGGCTACTCTTTTGACTTTTTTAGCGACAGACAATTGAACCAGTTTCGTTTCGTGAACAATGCTGTTGTGACAGGTGGAAATACCTATCAAACAATATTTTTACCTGCAAACAAATTGATAAGTGAACAATCAATGGCTCAATTGCTATTACTTGCAAATCAGGGTGCCAAAATTTTAGTGTATAAAAATCTTCCTCAAGATGTTCCAGGCTTAGGGGAATTGGCAAAAAGACAAGAAAAATTTAAACAGTTATTAGCCAATCTTAATTTTAAAACCGAGGGTTTACTCAAAAAAGCAACCATTGGAAAAGGAATGGTTATTGTGAGTGATGATTTAAATGCCTTAATGGAAGCAGCTGGTATTCAACAAAATACATTTGTTAAAAATGGATTGTCTTCTATCAAAAGAAAAATGCAAGACGGTTCAGTACATTTCCTTACCAATAGCCAAAATAAAACTTTTAATGGTTGGGTTAGTGTAAACGAAGCTGCAAAGTCATTTGTATTGTTCAATCCAATGACCGGAAAATCGGGTATTGCCAATACTAGACGAAATGAAAAAGGAAATGTAGAAATTCAAATCCAACTTCAACCCTTCGAAACCATCATTCTCCAAAATTCAAAAAATGAGTACAAATCAAATCCATATCATTATATAAATCCAATTGCAGAACCCTTGGCATTAAGTGGCACTTGGAATATTACCTTCCTAAACGGTGGCCCCGCAATTCCTAAAGCCATCCAAACCTCACAACTGTCTTCTTGGACTAACGTTGATGGTGATGACTATAAAAATTTTTCTGGCACAGCCAACTATAGTATTTCATTTGAAAAACCCACAGGAAATGCTACCTCTTGGCTCCTTAATTTGGGCAAAGTACTCGAAACCGCCGAAGTAAAAATTAACGGCAAAACCATCGCAACCCTTGTTGGTCCAAATTTTCAATGCGTAATTCCGACTGAATTATTGCAAAAAAACAATACATTGGATATTGTAGTTGCCAATTTAATGGCAAACAGAATTGCTTACATGGATCGAAACAAAATTCCTTGGAAAATATTTTACAACACCAATATGCCCGCAAAACTTAGAGAAAACAGTGTAAACGGCTTGTTTTCTGCTGCAGCTTGGAAACCTATGGCTTCTGGAATAATTGGTCCTGTTACTTTAACGGCTTTAAAATAAAGCGATGAAAAAATCAATTTTGTTGAGTTTATTCTTTGCTTTTACTTTTTCTATACTGTTGGCACAAAAAAATAGTATTCCAAAACCAATATACGATGATCCCATTTATCATGGCGCTGCCGATCCAGTAATTGTTTTCAACAAAAAACTGAAAAAATGGTGGATGCTTTATACCAACCGTAGAGCCAATATCATCGACTCAACGGTTAAATGGGTTCATGGAACCCGAATTGGCATTGCAGAAAGTAAAGACGGATTACATTGGAAATATGTAGATACAGCCAATATCAATTATCGACCAGATGGTGGCTATACCCATTGGGCTCCCGACGTTATCGAAAACAACGGCACTTACCACATGTACCTCACTTATGTTCCCGGAACATTTACAGATTGGAACCATCCCCGCGTCATTATTCACCTCACCAGCAACGACTTACGCAATTGGAATTACCAATCTACCCTTCCACTGGTAAACGAAAAAGTAATTGATGCATCAGTTTTTAAAGTAAACGATAGCTTATGGCGGTTATGGTACAACAACGAAAAAGATGGTAAAAGCATTTATTATGCAGAGAGTAAAGACCTCTACCATTGGACGGATAAGGGAAAAGCCATTGCCGCAAGAGGCGAGGGGCCTAAAACCTTTTTTTGGAACAATACCTATTTTATGATTATCGATGCGTGGAAGGGAATGGAAATATATTCCTCTTCGGATTTGTTGCAATGGAAAAAACAACCCTCCCGTTTATTAGAAAACCCCGGAAAAGGCAAAGACGATCAAGCCATTGGCGGCCATTGTGATGTTGTAGTCAATAATGGCAGAGCGTTTGTTTATTATTTCACTCATCCTGGCAGAATAAAA
>CAMBYC010000130.1 GCA_945871875.1 Sphingobacterium thalpophilum | reverse complement strand
GAGCTTTCTTTATCTTTATCCACCTGTTTCAACAACAAATCGGTTGACATCAATTTCCGGCAAAAATTCCTTTTGTCAAAACTTATACCGTAAACATCTTCAAAAAGATTTTGCAAAATAGGCAATGTAAATTTAGGTGGTAATAATTCAAATAAAATAGGATGAAATGCAGCTTTGTACCGCAATTTCTTTTTCGCCAAATCTACCATCGCATTGTGATCAAATATTAAATTAGGAATATCATACAAAGGGAACCATTCAGGATGATATTCGTCTGTAATTTGTTTTTGGTATAAATTGATATCGATTAAAGCAAAATAGGCAATTGAAAGGGTGCGCTCAATAGGATCTCTATTAATTTCTGAAAATGCATGCAATTGTTCAAGATATATGCCTTCTAATCCAGTAAGATTTTTTAAAATTCTACCGGCTGCTTCATCTGCACTTTCTTGTGGTTCAATAAAACCACCCATCAAACTCCACTGGTTTTTCTCCGGCTCAAACCCTCTTTTTATAAGCAAAAGATTCATTTTTTGACCATCAAAACCAAATACAATACAATCAACAGCAGCCAATAAACGATTTTGCTTTTGATATTTTGACATTCTCAATCCAATTTAATCTGCAAAAATAACAGCAATTGCTTAATAGCCTTTGAATTAAATCTTTAAAATTTTAATTGTTAAAATGACAATTATTGAAAAATATTGCTATTTTAGAAAAATAAAAATTATAAAATTCAACGATGCTTAAACAATTATTTCCAACACTACTTTGTATTTGTATAATGAATGTTGTTTTTGCACAACAGGTTTCTATAAAACTTGATACGTCTGGTGCGAATACCACCATCAACAAAAATATTTATGGGCATTTTGCCGAACATTTAGGTCATTGTATTTATGATGGTTTTTATGTTGGAGAAGGCAACAAAACTATCCCAAACACTGAAGGGGTAAGGAACGATATCATTGAGGCATTAAAAAAATTGAAAGTTCCCGTTTTACGTTGGCCCGGTGGCTGTTTTGCAGATACTTACCATTGGAAAGATGGGGTTGGTCCAAAAGCTGCACGTCCGGCGATGATCAACAAATGGTGGGGTGGTGTAAAAGAAGACAACAGTTTTGGAACGCATGATTTTTTAAATATGTGCGAGCGAATAGGAGCAGCACCATATTTGGCAGCCAATGTAGGAAGTGGAACGGTGCAGGAACTTACACAATGGGTTCAATATGTAACTTTTGATGGAGAAAGTCCAATGTCTGATTGGCGAAAAAAAAATGGTAGAGAAAAACCATGGAATGCAAAAATTTGGGGTGTTGGTAATGAAGCTTGGGGTTGTGGCGGCAATATGACACCCGAATATTATGCAAATATCTACAAGCAATATGCCACTTTTATGACCGACTGGAACAATAGCGATAAATTGTTCCGCGTTGCTTCTGGTGCTAATGTTGCTGATTACCATTGGACGGAAGTGATGATGCGAGATATTCCGCGCAATATGTTAGAAGGCGTGGCTTTACACAGTTATTCCACTGTAACCTGGAGTAAAAAAGGATCCGCCACCAACTTTGATGAACAGCAATATTTTGCAACCTTAAAATCCGCTTTGTTCATGGAAGAACTGGTTACCAAACATTCTGCCATTATGGATAAGTATGATTCTGCCAAAAAAATTGCTTTGGTAGTAGATGAATGGGGTGGATGGTACAATGTAGAGCCAGGAACCAATCCAGGGTTTTTATTCCAACAAAACACCATGCGTGATGCTATGATTGCTGGTGTTTCACTAAACATTTTCAACAACCACGCCGATAGAGTTAGGATGGCAAATTTGGCTCAAACCATTAATGTTTTGCAGTCTGTAATCCTTACCAATAAAGAAAAAATGATCCTTACCCCAACGTACCATGTGATGGAAATGTACAATGTGCATCAAGATGCAACATTAATTCCTCTAACTTTTACAGCCCCAAATTATATTTTGGATGATGAAAAAATTCCCGCATTATCGGTTTCAGCTTCAAAAGATAGAAACAATATTACACACATTTCATTGGTTAATATTGATCCAAAAAAAGCTTTGGATATCAACATCAATCTTAGCAAGCTCATTGCTAAAACAGTCAATGGCAGAATATTATCATCGTCAAAACTGCAAAATTTTAACAGTTTTGAAAACCCTAATCTAATTAAACCTGATGTTTTTAAAGGAGCAAAAATTTCTGGTGATAATTTAGAAATTATTTTGCCTGCTTTCTCTGTAGTTGTGTTAACGCTTCAATAACATAAAATAGAAGTAAGAGCCAAGTTTACTTTTTGTAACCCTTACCACTTATTTTGAAATCAAGCATAAGAATTGAAAAAAATGAAAATAAAAATAATACCCTTTTTGTTTGTGTTTTGGATGAATTTCCTTGTAAACACTACAATGGCTCAAACATCTAAAGTATTGCATGTTTCAGCAAATAAGCCAACAGGAACAGTACAACCAACCATGTGGGGCGTTTTTTTTGAAGATATCAACTTTGGTGCAGATGGTGGAATTTATGCTGAACTAATAAAGAATCGTTCTTTTGAATTTTTTAAACCTCTGATGGGTTGGAAAATTGAACAGAAACCCTTTATAGAAGGTGCGGTTACTGTCTTAAATCGAAACGACATCAATACAGCTAATCCAAGATATCTTTCTGTTAACTTGAAGAATGCTACAAAAGGTAGTCTTGCTATAATAAATGAAGGATTTCGAGGAATGGGTATAAAAAAGGATTTACAGTATACCTTTTCTTTACAATATCAATCGTCTAACAATGCCATTACTATTCATGTTGAGTTGTTGAATGAAGCAAATGAAACCATTGGATCTACCGTATTTTCTCCCCTTGCTACCAATGGAAAATGGGAAAAACAAACTGTCCAATTTACCAGCAAAGCCACTTCTGCAAAAGCAACTTGTAAAATTTGGTTCGAAGGTAGCGGTACAATCAAAATTGATATGGTTTCTTTATTCCCTGAAGATACTTGGAAGAAAAGACCCGGCGGTTTGCGTGCCGATATGATTCAATTGCTCGCAGATATGAAACCCGGTTTCCTTCGGTTTCCGGGTGGTTGCATTGTAGAAGGTTTTGATCTTTCCCAACGTTACCAGTGGAAAAAAACAATCGGTCCAATTGAAAACCGCCAATTGATCATCAACCGATGGAATTTTGAATTTGCTCACCGACCGGCACCTGATTATTTCCAAACTTTTGGACTTGGTTTCTATGAATATTTTCAGCTTGCTGAAGATATTGGTGCAGCACCTTTGCCCATCTTAAACTGTGGAATGGCATGTCAATTCAATTCTGCAGAATTGGTGCCTATTGACCAAATTGACCCTTATGTGCAAGATGCCCTCGATTTAATTGAATTTGCCAATGGAGCTATCAACTCAACTTGGGGGAAAATTAGAGCGGAAATGGGCCACCCCCAACCCTTTAACCTTACCATGATTGGCATCGGTAACGAAAACTGGGGACCACAATACATTGAACGCTTAAAGATTTTTCAAAAAGCCATCAAAGAAAAATATCCTTACATCAAACTTATAACCAGTGCTGGCACAGACCCCGATGGTGCTAGATTTGATGCACTAAATACAACATTGCGCTCATTAAATGTAGATTTCATCGACGAACATTATTATAGAAAACCAGAATGGTTTATTCAAAATGTTCGCCGTTACGACAATTATCCAAGAAATAATGTAAAGGTTTTTGCCGGCGAATATGCAGCACAAAGCGATAAAACCGTAAGCGTTAACAATAAAAACAATTGGCTTTCTGCATTAAGTGAAGCTGCTTTTATGACCGGACTAGAAAGAAATGCAGATGTTGTACAAATGGCTTCTTACGCACCTTTGTTTGCACATGCAGATGCTTGGCAATGGACGCCAGACCTTATCTGGGTAGATAACCTTCGCGCTTATGGCACCACCGATTATTATGTTCAGCAGCTTTTTTCAGTAAATAAAGGCAATAGAGTTTTACCCATTACACTAAACAATGATGTTGTAGCTGGTCAAGATAGTTTGTTTGCTTCTGCAGTTTTGGATACCATTACAAATCAAATAATTTTAAAGATTGTCAACTTGTCGGCAAATCCACAAAAATTTTCCATAACATTCGATGGAATAAAAAAGCAATTGAATGAAAAAGTACAAATACTATTGATGCAAAACAATAACCTAAATGCGGTTAATTCTTTTGAAAAACCTCAATTAATTGCTCCAATTCCCCTTGAGTGTAGCATAAAAAATAAAAAATTGGATTACGAATCGCCAGGTTATTCTTTTCAAGTGATAAAAATTCTAACAAAATAAACAAACGGTTTTAAAAAAATCTTTATGAATAATTCCAATGCGTTTGTAATTGGTGTTGACTATGGCACAGACTCGGTAAGGACAATCATTGTTGATGCAAAAAATGGAGAAGAAATTACATCTTCAATATTTTATTATCCAAGATGGAAAGCCCAAAAATATTGTAATGCCAGTATCAATCAATTTAGGCAACACCCCGTAGATTATTTAGAAGGCCTAAGTTTTACAATTAAAGATTGTGTTGCTAAAGTAGGTAATGAAATTGCCAACAACATTAAAGGCATATCAATAGACACAACAGGTTCATCTCCCGTGGCAGTAGATGAAACAGGCACACCTTTGGCATTGTTACCGGCTTTTGAACACAATCCAAATGCCATGTTTGTGCTTTGGAAAGACCATACTTCAATCCACGAAGCTGAAGAAATCAACAACCACGCCGGAAAATTTGATACCAACTATCTGCAATTTGTAGGTGGCATTTATTCATCGGAGTGGTTTTGGGCAAAACTCTTGCATATTATCAGACAAGATAAAGCTGTAAAAGAGCATATTTATTCATTTGTAGAACATTGCGACTGGATTCCATTTGTGTTAACAGGCGGTACAGATGTTAAAACAATGAAAAGAGGAACTTGCTCTGCGGGTCATAAAGCGTTGTGGTCTGAACATTGGGCTGGATTGCCTCCAAATGCATTTTTTTCAACATTAGATCCATTGTTGGATGGATTTACATACAGGCTTTTTAATGAAACCTATTCTGCAGAACAGTCTGTGGGTGTAATTAGTAAAGAGTGGGCAGAAAAATTAGGATTGCCGGAAACCGTAATTATTGGTGCCGGCGCTTTTGATGCACACATGGGAGCTGTTGGTGGTCAGATTGAACCATATCACCTCAGCAAAGTAATGGGTACTTCCACTTGTGATATGTTGGTAGCACCTTTGGCGGAAATTGGCAACAAATTAATTAAAGGTATTTGTGGACAGGTTCCGGGATCTATCATTCCAGGTATGATGGGTATGGAAGCAGGGCAATCTGCTTTTGGAGATGCTTATGCTTGGTTTAAGCAATTCTTGATTTGGCCGATGCAAGAAATTTTAATGCAATCTAAAATTTTGAATGAAACTGATAAACTAAAACTTATAGAAGAAACAGCTGAAGCCATCATTCCAACTTTGAGTAGAGAAGCCGCAAAATTACCTTTAGCAATAGATAGTGAGTTATCGTTGGATTGGTTTAATGGAAGAAGGACTCCAGATGCAAACCAATGGTTAAAAGCAACAATTGCAGGATTGAGTTTGGGAAGTGATGCGGTTAAGGTATTTCGATCTATTGTTGAAGCAACTTGTTTTGGAGCCAAAGCCATTGTAGAAAGGTTTGAGGAGCAAGGAATTCCAGTAAAAGGGTTAATAGGTATTGGTGGGGTAGCCAAAAAATCGCCCTTTATAATGCAAATGATGGCAGATGTGATGGACATGCCTATAAGAATCCATCGCTCAGAGCAAACTTGTGCATTAGGAGCCGCCATGTTTGCCGCCACAGCTGCTGGAATTTACCCCAAAGTGGAAGATGCAATGGTTGCAATGGGTCAGGGTTTTGATGCAATTTACCATCCTGATGCAGAAAAAGTAGAGCTATATGCTGATCGTTATCAACGTTATAAGGTACTTGGGAATTTTACAGAAACTCAAACCAGCAATTTAATTTCTCAATAAATAATAATGAGCAATCGTTTTGAACATATACAACAAGAGGCATTTGAAGCAAATATGCAGTTGCCAGCATTGGGCTTGGTGCTCTTTACTTTTGGCAATGTAAGTGCCGCCGATAGAAACTTAGGCGTTTTTGCCATCAAACCAAGTGGAATTCCTTATGAAAAATTGTCTCCTAAAGACATGGTAATTGTAGATTTTGATGCTATTACTGTGGAAGGCAGGCTTCGCCCGTCTTCAGATACCAAAACCCACGCCGTTTTGTATAAACATTGGAGTAAAATAAATGGCATTGTTCATACACATTCTACTTATGCAACAGCTTGGGCACAGTCATTAAGAGATATTCCGATTTTTGGAACAACCCATGCCGATCACAATACGGTTGATATTCCTTGTGCACCGCCAATGGATGATGTTATGATTGAAGGAAATTACGAATACGAAACTGGTTTCCAAATTATGAACTGCTTTGCAGAAAAGGGTTTAAATTATGAAGAGGTAGAAATGGTGTTGGTTGGCAATCACGCTCCTTTTACTTGGGGCAAAAACGCAGCAAAAGCTGTTTACAATAGTGCGGTGGTAGAACAAGTGGCAAAAATGGCATTGCTCACAGAACAAATCAACCCAAATGCACCAAGGTTAAAAGATGCACTTATTAAAAAACATTACGAACGCAAGCATGGTCCAGATAGTTACTATGGACAATCAAAATAATGTTACTGAACCTAATGATAGCGATGTTTCTCAAATAAAATAATAAACAATATAAAATAGAACGCAAAATGATTGACTTAAAAGCCTTAGAAGTTTGGTTCGTAACCGGAAGCCAACATTTGTATGGTGAAGAAACTTTACAAAAAGTGGCAGAGAATTCAAAAATAATAGCAGCGTCTTTGGACCATGATCCGCAGATTCCCGTAAAAATAGTATACCAGCCAACGGTAAAATCGCCAGAAGAAATTTATGCAGTTTGTGCATCAGCAAATACAGATAAAAATTGTATAGGCATTATAGTTTGGATGCATACCTTTTCGCCTGCAAAAATGTGGATTGGCGGGTTGAAAATTTTGCAGAAACCGTTATTGCATTTGCATACGCAGTTTAACCGAGATATTCCTTGGAGCGAAATTGATATGAATTTCATGAACCTCAATCAAAGTGCCCATGGCGATAGGGAGTTTGGATTTATAATGAGCAGGATGCGGTTAAAAAGAAAAGTGGTTGTTGGGCATTGGCAAGATCCTATTGTGGTGAAACATATCAATACGTGGTTGAGGGCAGCGGCAGGTTGGAACGATTGGCAAGGTGCAAAATTTGTGCGTTTTGGCGACAATATGCGTTATGTTGCAGTTACCGATGGAGATAAAGTAGAAGCGGAAATCAAACTTGGCTATAGTGTAAACACGCATGGAATTGGTGATTTGGTAGAAGTGATTAAATCTGTAAGCGATGCAGAAGTTGACACATTAACCGAAGAGTATTTTGGTTCTTACAAAATGATGGAAAGTTTGCAAAAAAATGGTGATCATTACCAATCCCTTCGCGAGGCAGCACGGATTGAATTGGGGTTATTGCATTTTTTAGAAGGCGGAAGCTTTAAAGGTTTTACTGACACATTTGAAGATTTGCATGGCATGGTACAATTGCCAGGTATTGCAGCACAAAGGTTAATGGCAAAAGGCTATGGTTTTGCCGGCGAAGGCGATTGGAAAACGGCAGCATTGGTGAGGGCGATGAAAGTTATGGGAACTGGTCTTAAAGGTGGCAATAGTTTCATGGAAGATTATACCTATCATTTTGATCCTAATAATCCTATGGTTTTAGGAGCTCACATGTTAGAAATCTGTGAAAGTATAGCTAATGAAAAACCCTCTTGCGAAATACATCCTTTGGGCATCGGTGGTAAGTCTGA
>CAMBYC010000129.1 GCA_945871875.1 Sphingobacterium thalpophilum | reverse complement strand
TTTGAAATATCTTTTTCATATTTATTTGTTTCTTTTAATTAAAATGTGAAATTAATATTGATACCGTAAGATCTTGTAGTTGGTGTTTGCAAATTAATAGAAGATTCACCAGGGTACTGATCAATATCAACATCATTAAATTTAGAATCTGGCATCCAGTACAATAAGTTTCTACCTACAGCTGAAATAGTTGCTTTCTTGAAGATAGATTTTTTCACTAAAGTAGTAGGAATTTCATAAGTTAAAACCACTTCTCTTAATTTAAAGAAAGTTTTACTCATCATATTTGGTTCAGGAATACCATGTACACGACTGATATAATCTTGAATGAAAGTCTTGGTTGCATTTGGTGCAAATGTCAATTCATTATAGTTTGTGATTAAACCAGTTACCGCATCAAATTTTGGAGTTCCAGAAGCAACTTGAACACCTTCACCTACATAAGCTTTTACGCCTTTGTAATCTTGGTATCTAGCTACACCCATTGCACCTTGAATAGTCTCAAGATGACGTCCACCTTGGAATGTTTTCTTTCTAACATAATCTTCCATTACACCACCAACACGTCCATCCACTTGCATATTCAAAGTAAATGCCTTGTAGCTGAACTTATTGTTTAAACCCCATACGAAATCAGGATTAGAATTACCAGCAAATTGTGCTACTGGAGAGATTACTGGACGACCACCTGCATCATTGATAATTTTTCCATCTTGTGTTCTAGCAAACTTTCTGATATAAACCGCATCTGTTCTTGTACCCACTTTGTAGAAAGTATTTAAAGCAGATATACCTGTTGGTAATTCACTAAACTTGTTGATGAAAGAACCAATATTGAATGTCGCATCCCAGTTCAAACCTTTTGCTTTTTTCAAAATCACTGCATTCAAGCTAACATCGTAACCAGTTCTTTTAGTTTTAGTACCATTGATTACATAAGAACCGAAACCAGATGTTTGAGAAATTGATTTAGAGAAAATTTGAGGTCCATCAGTGTAGCTAAAATAACTCGCTTCTAAACCAAAGCGGTTATTGATTAATCTTGTTTCTAAACCAAATTCAAGACTAGATCTATCATCAGGCTGAACATTATTGTCTACTAATGTATTAGTAAAGCCAGCTTGTGTTGTGTTGTTGTAACCAATACCTGTAGAATATACATCAGCATAAGTATAGGTAGGTCCACCATAAGTAGACGCATATTGCTCACCATATCCTATTGGGAAAGCGTTATTTGGTGTAGAACCAATATAGTCAGATACGAAGTTACCACCACCTCTTACTTTTGCATAAGAACCTCTTAATTTTAAGAAGTTAATTTGCTTTGGCATGTCGATATAATCATTCAAGACAGTGCTTAAGTTGAAAGAAGGATAGAAAAAAGAGTTGTTGTTTTTGTTCAATGCAGACAATTGGTCATTACGGCCAGTGATTGTTAAGTTGGCAAATTTACCAGTCTCAATATCAACTGAATACATCAAAGATTTTACCCTCATTTCTGATGCAAAATTGTAAGCAATTACCGGATTTCTACTGTTTGCAAAAGTATATACATTCGGAACATTCAAATAGTTAGTAGTTACAAAATTTGAATTGTAATTGAATTGTCTAAAGTTACCTCCAGCGAAACCAGAGATATTGAAGAAATTAGCCAACTCAGGTGTTTTGAAATTAGCACGGAATTCAGAGTTAGATTCGAATAAAGATCTTCTGTCTTCTCTGTAATCACCTTTGTTTTCTTCTCTACCGTAAGGATGCGCAGAGAAAGGCATTTTCTCGTTGCGTAATAAATCATAAGTAGTAATAGATGTTCTTGCGAATAAATCTACATACTTGTTTATTTTATAGTCTAAGCTAGTGTAAGCATAAACATCATTTTTGTAATGACCTCTAGTCCACTCATAAGCCATAAAGTAAGGGTTATGGTATCTTTGGTATTCCGCATAGATACTTTGTACACCTTCTTTACCTGGCTGCCAGTAATTTCTCATATCATCCACATTCCAGTCAGCACCACCCCAAATAGTCATTGTGTAGATTACTGAGTTTGGACCGTAGTTTACGTCAGGGAAATTATCAGAATGTTGCTTGTTGAAATTGATATTTGCATCTAAAGTTAATTTAGAGTTGAATCTTAAAGTTCCTGCTAAGTTTAAGTTTGTAGTATTTAAACTTGTGTTTGGCATGATACCTTTATTGTATGTATTGCCTAAAGAGAAACGTACATCTGCTTTTTCTGTAGAAGAAGCGATTGCAATACTAGATGTATTTAAAACACCTGATTCAATAAAACGCTTTAAGTTGTTTTTACCACGAGCTATCCAAGGTGTACCAGAACGGATACCTGTGATTGGATCAACTGGACTGTCATATTGAGGAATCAATTGACCTTCGAATTTTGGTCCCCAAACATCATAATCCGCATCGTTTATACCACCACCTAAACCATCGCCGAATGCATATCTTCCGTGGTCACCAGGACCATATTCGTCTTGCGTTTTAGGTAAAGCAATGAAACCATTTTGAACTGAAGTACTGCTGTTGAATTCAACAGAGTAACCTCTTTTATCTTTCGTACCTTTTTTAGTGTTAATGATGATCGCACCATTTTGACCTCTATAACCATATAATGCAGAGGCAACTGGTCCTTTTAATACGTTATAAGACTCGATATCGTCTGGGCTAATATTCCAAGTATCAGAGTTAATTGGTACACCATCCACAACAATCAAGTTTACACGTCCACCTCTTAATACTAGGTTAGGGATTCTTAACATTTCTTGGTTAATACCTACAGTTAAACCTGCTACTTTACCTACTAAGTTGTTGATTGGGTTCAATTCTCTAGCTTTAACTAAATCAGCGCCTTTCACTTCTTGTGTAGCGTATCCGATTTTTCTCTTCTCTTTTTTGATACCCAAAGCGGTTACAACCACTTCGTTTAATAATTCATCCGATTTTACTAATTCAACTACCACTGCATCGTTAGATGCTGTAACTGTTTTAGTAACATAACCAATAGAAGAAACTGATACAACAGCATTCGCACTTAAGTTGTTTAAACTAAAAGCACCATTAGCATCTGTCTTTGTAGCTTGTCCTTTAAAAGACACAGTTGCAAACTCCAAAGCTTTTTTGGTTTCCGCATCTACCACTTTCCCTTTAAATTGTATGTTTTGAGCGATTGAGCTTAAACTCAATCCAAATAACATAAGTGGCGTAAGGACCCACTTAATACATAGTTGTTTTGAAATCATATTCATTATTTTGAGTAGCAAACCTATTGTGAATTCTTTAACAAAATTGAAAATGTATGTGAACAAAAGATGAACTAATTGTGTCGGAATTGTTAACTGTATTGAACAGGATAAAATTTAATACAGTTGCTTAACAATAAATTAATGTTTTAAATAAAGTATACTTAATTCATTCATATTAGGTAAAGTCAAAAGAATCATTTACTGTTAATTGCTACGTAGGAGAAGATTTTAAAGAAGAGGTTTGGGCTAAAAGAAAAGATAGAACATTACAAGTTAAACTATTCCACAAAAATGAACAAAAGGATATTACCCCAAAATTCATAGCTCAGGATTCTGTAAAGATCCCGATGTACTTAAGTACAGAAGGAAATCACCTTATAGCAATTAGCACTAAACCATCTTATATTGAAATGGAAGGAAAAGCCTTTAATGCATATTTGGAAGAAGATGGAATGGCAAACATTTTAGCGTACCGAGAAAAAAATAATCTAAGCGAAAAAAAATCAAGGGAATATTATCAACGTTGTGCCAAAACACTATTACAAGTTGATGGCAAAAATGATGAGACCTATAAAATAAACACAGGAATGACGCTTGAGATTATCCCACAAAATAATCCCTACACATTAGATACAAAAGAATTAAATGTATACTTCGAATTTAAAGGGAAGCCACTTTCCAACTATCAAGTAAGAACTTGGTGCAAAAAAGATGGCAAATTGATTGTTAAATCTTTTCATCAAACCGATGCGAATGGTTTTGCTACACTTCTAATTAAAGAAAAAGGCGAATGGATGATTTCTGTGGTTAAAATGAAATTATACTCAAATACAGAAAAAGCAGATTATGATAGTTATTGGGGTTCATATACATTTAGTAATAATTAGAAAGTACTAATTCCTAAAAAATACTTTATAAAAATAAAAAAGCAGGCTATTAATGCCTGCTTTTTTTAGCTTCTATATTATTCGCTAAAATAACACTGTAGCGAAATCGGGATTTGAACCCGAGACCTCAGGGTTATGAAAGTTGGGTGTTTGGGAAAAACTTTCTCCAAATAAGATCAGCTTGATAAGTAGGAAAATCAATCTCATGAAAGCACTAATTTAGCTAGTGATTGCCAAAAAGCGGGGTATCCTTCCCAAAAAACAAAATTACAACCCCAATGTGGACAAGGATCTGAAGTATACACCAATACTTTTCCAGCATTTGTATTCTTGATAACAATTGCAGGATCCTTTGTTTCTTTATATCTTGCTATAACGATAGAATCGGTTAGCTCAATGGTTTTATTGTACCCTAATATTGGAGGACAACCATCCAAATTGAGTAATGGGCAGAGCTTTTTTCCTTCGGGAGTAATTTCCATAAAAAACCCTTCTGTTGTTTCCACCAAGTCCTCAATATCCAAGCATTTAACAGGTAGCATTTCACGTAAACGAGTTCTGCCCCATCCCCCTTTGCCCAGTTCGCCATTAAATGAATACCAGCCACCTAAAAACATATAACGCCCTCCAGCATTGGCATGTTCAACAGAAAGACGGATCCTATCGGGGAAAGTAAGCGTTTCTTTTCCAAATTTACTTCTATCAAAGAATTTAGGGGATAGTTGAAAAAGTTTAGCATCTACATCACTAAAAATAATTAAGTCGTAGTCTTTTAAAATTTGCTCATAATCGCCAGGTCCTAAATTGTTATAGAAATCCCATGCCGAAACCGAGTTAACCTGAAAGGTAGGATCTTTTTCTAAGGCCTCTTTTAACCAAATGCCATAATTAAATATTTCCAAGCCTTTAGGGCTATGATGAAAAGGGGTCTCTGCAAAAACTGGTCCTGTTAAAATGGCCCAGTCGCCAACGTAATATACTTTTTTCATAAAAATTAAAATGAATTTAATAAATTTAATAAAAATCTATTATTTTTTCTATTTTATCAAAATTCTTGCCATTCTGAGTTGCGTAATGCTTAGACCATTCTTTAATTATTTTGACTATTCCTTTACCTCATAAATAAGGATTAGTGGTTATCCTGTGAATATAAACCGATGGATCTTTATCCTTGTCTTACCAAATTAGAGGATCGGAAAATGTAGTAGCCCAAATACATACCACTTCTCCATCAATAATCATTTTCCATTGCCTATTCTCTGAAATTTCAATTACAACCATCTCTCTTTCAAAATCCGGCCAATGACTAATGTACTTTTCTTTTTGATATGTTGTAGCAGACCTATAAAAATCAAGTATGAATTCTATATCATGAATTGAACAATTTTGTATTTCCATTTTACCTTTAAAATTTTATTTATCAAATTGTCTAAAAAGTACTTTATCTACATAAAAAGTTCCAAACGGTATAAGTGAAACTAAAAAAGCCATAAATATTTTGAGTATGCTCCAGCGATGTAATAATGAAACTTCAAGCAATAAGACTATATAAAGAACAAAAAGAATTCCATGAGCCAAACTAACAATGTGATTGGCCTGTAGCATAGAAAATTTATATATCAAAATCATCGTAAGACCTAAAAGTAAAAACGAACAACCTTCCATAAATCTACAATTCGTAGTCTCCCCAATGCCGTTTTCAATAATTTATTTACCATTGTATTATATATTTTAAATTACTACTTTGTAAAGACCATGCAATGCTGCCACGGAAGATTATCTATATTTTTATCAAATGTAAAACCAGCTGCTTTAAATTCTTTAATGGCTTGCGCTTTACTCATTTTATGAATAGTTTTAATCGGTACAGTTTGATCTTCAGATCTAAATTCTACAAGCACTAATTTACCACCTGTTTTTAATGCGGATCGCATTGATAAAGCCATTTCATAAGGATAAGAAAATTCATGGTATACATCTACTAACAACATCATGTCAACGGTGTTTTCTGATAAAGACACCTTTTGTTCAGTACTCAAGACAGGAACTATATGTGATAATTTTTCCTGCTTGATTCTTTCGTTTAAATAAGCAATCATTTCTGGCTCAACGTCTACTGCAAAAACTTTACCATTTCCCACCATATTTGAAAGTAATGCACTATGATAGCCACTACCCGCTCCTATATCCGCAATAAGCATACCTGGTTTCACAGCTAAATTTTTTAATAATAGAGAGGTATTTTCTTCCATTTCTCTTTCTTTCCTTTCTAGCCAATCTATTCCATAATGGCTCATTACTTGTGCAATTTGTCTGCCCATATACCACTTATTAATACCGTTTGGATCTCCAGTCCTTATTTCATAACGATCTTGACCCAATGAAAATAGGGAGAGTGATAGAAAAGTAAAAAGCAGTAAATAGGGTTTTAATGAATGCATAGACATATTTTGATTTTGTTTTTTTAAAAAGCCCTTATGGCACATACACAGAGACTAAGTTCTTTATTTTCGCTAAGCTGAATACCTGTCCCAAAATCATGCGCCCATGTAAAAATTTATAGAAGCCTCCGAAGAACTCCAATAAAGGTTATCTAAACAATTAACGACTGAAATATTATTTAATAACATAATATTTAATTCGTCCTTGCTTGGTAAAAACAAATCTAAATAACCTCCACCCCTGTATGCTCTTGCTAAACCTGATGCATTACTTGATTGTACAAGTCCTTGATTCAAAATAACTGAATTTGTATTCACTAAACCTGCTCCAAGTGAAGTTGCTGTTGCACCTGTATTTATATAAACTCCATTATACCATCGAGATTTATACATTTCAGTTGCTGCAATTAATCCGTGTGGAATACTAGCTTCATAGCCTGGATCACTTGGTTGTAAAATATAAATTAATATTCCTCCGTTCAACTTTTCACCAATATTTGTTACAACACATTTAAGCCTGTCAGCATTTAGTTTGGTAGGTTCTAAAATACCCAGTCTAATTGAATCACATCCGGTAATTGATAAACAGGACAACAGACGAATTGAATCTATTTTTGTTTTTAAAAGTCCACTTTTTATGGAATCGCATAAACTAAGTTTCTTTATTTCGAACGTCTTAGGGGTTTCCATTAGTTTTTTGAAACAGGACAAAAAAAATAAAATAGAAAATATTAAAATAAATAGTTGCTTCATGTTTAAAAAAAAACCATAATTGTGTGAAGATATCCAACTTTACAATCATTAAATCTTGTCAAACCAAAAAGTGTTAACCGCTGTAGAAATTTCAGCATTGAAGGTTCGTGTTTTTGGTAAAAAATTGCAAAAACCTCACCCAATACCTAACCCATAAAAACAAAGGATCCACGATTTAACAGGATCGCCGACTACGTCGGCATCCCAAACAGTACGCCTTACCCAAAGCCTTTCAACTAAACGCTTCGCGTTCAGTTGGCTTTTTTAATACTCGCTAGCTTACAAGAGCGAGCTTTCGCCAAATCCTCAAAACAAGAATGCCTCACACTTTCGTGAGAGGCATTGTAGCGAAATCGGGATTTGAACCCGAGACCTCAGGGTTATGAAGATTTTTTGAGAAAATGAAGGCGTTGATTAGTACTGCGCTATGTTTTAGAAAAACCTAAAACGACTGATTTGATCCGAATTCAGGGGGTGTTTTCCTCACACAGAGGTATCTAGATTATCATCATATTATTTGCATGGCTCATTTGATAGTTCGATGGTAAGGGCGTTAAGTTGGGTGTTTGGGAAAAACTTTCTCCAAATAAGATCAGCTTGATAAGTAGGAAAATCAATCTCATGAAAGCACTAATTTAGCTAGTGATTGCCAAAAAGCGGGGTATCCTTCCCAAAAAACAAAATTA
>CAMBYC010000128.1 GCA_945871875.1 Sphingobacterium thalpophilum | reverse complement strand
TGAATTCGCCCATACAAACTACTACATTATCAAATTTTCCAGATTTTAATGCAGTAATCGCATCTGAAAGATTGGTTATGCCATCATCATTGAAACCTTCAAAATAAGAAATGTTTGATGCACCCAATTTCTGTTGAAGCGATTCAAGGATAGTATTTTTATCAGCTAAAAACTTATCGGTTTGTTCTCCTTGCCAAGTGTATGTCCAACCGCCATTGAGGGAGCGCATGTTGTTTGCTGTTGAACCAACTACCAATAATGGTTTTTGAATAGATAAGGGTAGGGTGTTGTTTTTATTTTGCAATAAGATGATAGATTCTCTTGCGGCATTGAGTGCTTGTGTTCTGAATTTATCGCCACCAAAATCTGGGTAATCTGATAATGGATAAATTGTTTTTTCAAACAATCCCAATTGAAATTTCACACGCAAAATTCTACGAACAGCATCGTCGATTCTTGCCATTGGAATTTGTTTTTCTTTGATGAGTTGAATCAACAAAGGTGTAAATTCAAGATCAACAGGAACCATCGTCATATCAACACCAGCTAAAATTGCCATTTTGATGGCGTCTTTATAATTTTTTGCCACATGATGGCGGGTAAATAAATATTTTACATCTTCCCAATCACTGATAGTAAATCCTTTGAAACCCATTTCTCCTTTAAGTATATCTGTAATCAATTCGTGGTTGATATGTCCGGGAACGTTATTGATGGTTCCGGAGTTGATCATTACGGTCATTGCACCTTTTTTAACAGCTTCTGCATATTGTGGGAGATATAATTCGCGTAGTTGACGATCAGGAATCCAAGCTGTTGTGCGATCTTTTCCACTAATGGCAGCTCCGTAGCCGGTGAAATGTTTCATGCAAGATGCTACGTGGAATTTATCGGCCATATTGTTGCCTTGGTAACCTTCAACCATGGCGGCACCGAAAACAGTATTCATCAAGATGTCTTCACCAAAGCTTTCCCAGTTGCGAGGCCAAGTTGGGTTTCTACACAAATCCATTGCCGGAGAAAACACCCAAGGAATTCCGGAAGCTCTACATTCATAAGCGGTTAGTTCGGCAAGTTGTTTTGCCAAAGATGGATTCCAAGTGGCGGCAATGCCCACAGGTTGTGGGTATAAAGTTGATTTTGCAGTATAATTTGCTCCGTGGATGGCGTCAATTCCATACAAAACCGGAATTTTTAATCTTGATTTTGTAGCTTCATCTTGAATGGTGCTCACTATTTCTTGCCAACGCTGAGGCAAATGTGCGGTAGTCCCTAAGTTCAAAATAGATCCTACATTTAGTTTTTGAATTACGTTTTTAAGTTTATCGGCATTGATGTGCAAGGGTTCTACAAGTGCATAGGGATTGCCATCACAAACCATATCCAAACTCAATTGTGTCATTTGACCTGCTTTTTCTTCAATGGTCATTTGTTTGAGTAAAGCTTCAATTTTAGTTTCGTTGCTTTTAGGTTGACCAAATGATGCAATACTACAAAAGATAAGCAAGGTGAAAATCGTTGATAATTTTTTCATAAAAACTTTATTTTATTTGGGCAAATGGAGATTATTGAAAATTAAGGAGGGTTAAAGAATTGTAATTTAATGGCTTCAAATTTATCTTATAATAGATGTAATTAAAAGGATTTCTAATGAGTTGCTACAAACTCTTCTTTATCTTAAAAGTTTTAAACCTTCTTGTATACCTGCTTTAGAAAAGAGCAATTTTGGAAGTGAAGCTAAAATGTGCAATTCTTCATTAAATGATGTTTCATTATCGAGGAATTTTAATAATGTTTCAGGATTATTTTTTTGGAATAAGCATGAAAAAATATCTGCACCAGGCATTTTATTATTGATAAGCACATTGAGTAAAACACTATCGTACCAATTAAATCTAGAGTTATTGGAATTTTTTTCCAACACATCTTGATTCTTTTTTAAAGTGGTAATGATTTGCTCAACATCTTTTTGAATAAATCTGAAGGTATAACCCGAAGATGATTTTGTCATACCGCCAGCAGTTCCAATATTTCGGATTCTACCTTGTACTTTTGGAAATGGAAAGTTTGTCATAGGGATTACACCAAATTCTTCTTCAGCAACTTGCCAATCTGTAATGCCAAGATATTGAGTAATATAATTGGTTAACCCATGGTTGTATTCTTCTGGAGATAATAAAGCTGGAGTAAAAAGGGTATATTCAACCAATGCTTCATTGGGAGAGAAAGGCATTACATAAACGAAAGTAGTTCCATGGTTTTGTGAGATGCGAAAATCCATCAAAATTGGAATATTGCTTTCAAATTTTGGTTCGTTTGTTTTAATTACCCAACCTTTAAAGTGTTGTAAAAGATTATAGTGTTTGGATTTCTTCTTAACATCTTTTAAAATGATGCTATTAAAAAGAATTGGTGCACCAAATTCTTCTTCTTCCAGCAACAGAAAAGCCATAAACTCTTCGGTATAGATATCTTTTACTTCACCATATTTGATATCAAATGCTGGATCTGCTGAAATTCGTTTCATACAATGGTCGAAAAAATCGATGCCACGTATCATTTTATATTTGTAAGGAGCTAAATCTAGTAATTCAGTAAGGTCATTGCTGTTGAACCAAGCTTTATTCCATGAGCGAAAAACGATATCTTCAAAAAAGCCTGGTTGGGTTTCCCAGAAACACCAAGTTCTATCATTTCTGTTTTTGATTTCTCTATCAACAAGTAAAATTTTCTTGTCTTTTGTTAATCCAGCTTCAGATAAACGAACAGCTAAACTCAAACCTGCACAACCCATTCCGGCAATGATATAATCGTAGTTAGTATTCAACAGAAGGAATTGTTAAGGTTGTTTAAAATTGCAAAATTTGAAATATGGAATTGATTTTACTGTTCTGGGGCGTAAGAAACTTTTTTTGCAGCCATCAGTTGATTGTCTCTTTTAACTTTTTCCCAATATTTTTTATGCACATACAACATTCCGAAACTTTCTCCATCTTCTTTTTTCAAGTGTTTGTGGTGCATTTTATGTGCCCAACGTATAGCCCTTACATAAGTATTTTTGCTTCTAGAAAACCACTTAAACCGTTGGTGTATAATTACATCGTGAACAATAAAATAGGCTAATCCATAAGCCATAATTCCAAAACCAATGGCTTGTAACCACCAAAGATGATTCATACTTCCAAACATAATAGAAAGCATACTTGGAATGGCGAAAATCACAAAGAATAAATCGTTTTTTTCAAAGAAACCTGGCTCCACTTCATGGTGATCTTTATGCAAATACCATAAAAAACCATGCATCACCCATTTGTGTGCAGCCCACGTAATTGCTTCCATCGCTAAAAAAGTGCCAAGCAACACTAAAATGAAGAGTAAAGCCGTCATTAAATATTTTTTATTTGCTCAAATTTAAATCCTTTTTTAATGTTTGTTGCAATTATAATTGGTTTGTCGTAATTTTTTTGCTCATTTTTCATAATTTATTAAAAAGATGACTTAACTCATAAGTTTTATGAAAAAGGATTTTTTTCTTTATTAGAATAAAAATTCATTATGCTTAAAATTATAGTCGCTTTAGATGGTCAACACTTTTCGGAATCCACACTTAATATGGCCAAATGGTTAAACAGCAATAGTGAAATTTTGCTTACGGGTGTTTTTCTTAATCCTATTGATTATAGGGAGATTATTGCTTTCAACGATATGGGAGTAGGAAGTCCAATTTTTCCTGTAACAGTTGCGGTTGATGAAAAAGTTACCCAAGTTACTATGAAGAAATTTAAAACTTTTTGCAACAAACATCATTTAAATTTTGCAATGCATAAAGACACTGGTTTGTTTGCATTAGACGAATTATTGATGGAAACCCGCTTTGCAGATTGTTTGTTGTTGAGTAGTGAGCTGTTTTATGAAAATATTGATAAAGACCAGCCTAATGAGTATTTAAGAAAAATTTTGCACCAAGCTGAATGCCCGGTAATCTTAGTTCCTGAGGAATATGAAGAACCTGAAACTCTTGTTATTGGTTATGATGGAAAATCTTCCGCAGTGCATGCTTTAAAACAATTTGCTTACCTATTTCCAAATTGCACAAAGATGGAAACAACACTTTTTAATTTGGCAGATGATAAAGAAGAATTTCCCCAATTGAATTTGTTGCAAGAATTGGTAGAATGTCATTATGAATCTTTTACCATCGAAAGTATTCCTCAAAAACCTGAAGTTTTTCAAAAGTGGTTGGGTGAAAACCACAATTATTTACTTGTAACAGGTGCTTATGGTCGTGGCGAATTGTCGTTATTATTTAAAAAGAGCTTTATTAATGGTATAATCAAAGCACAAAGGGTACCAATTTTTGTAGCACATCAATAAATTTTAACAAATTTTTGCATTTCTTTAAGGAAAAAGTATTGATATATTCACTAACTTACTGTTAATATAAATACAGATAATTCATCTATTTTGTTCAACAAATTGATTTAAACTGATATATGAATTTTTTTTTAGGATAACACACTCATAATTAAATATTTTCTCATAAGCAGTTAGTTTTGGTTAAGACCTCTATTTCTATAGAGGTCTTCTTTTTTGCAAAATGTAGAAGAATACTGCTGCCAAAGCAGCACCTACAGCATCCGCAACAATATCATTTAATTCAAATGCCCTTTTAGTAAAATACTTTTGATAAAATTCCATTGCTGTGCCATATCCAGCCGATGCAATAAAAAGCCAAAACACTAACTTGCCAATGGATTCAGTCCATTTAGATTTGGCATAAAACCAAAACCATACTACCAATGTTCCGAAAAGAATTGCGTGTACAACTTTGTCTGCATTTGCAAAAGGCAAATGTTTTACTCCTATCGACTTAGAATCTGCTGACAATAAATAAAATATGATTCCAGCCCAAACCAATGATGGCCAAGGCGAACGGAGTATTTTTAATAACATAATTAATTATCCAACTAATTTTTTGTAGGCTTCAACATCTAATAAACCAGCAACATCTTCTGGATTGTTAACTGTCATTTTAATCATCCAACCTCTGCCATAAGGATCTTCATTAACACATTCAGGGTCTGAATCTAATTCGGCATTCTTTTCAAGAATAGTTCCAGCTACTGGAAGAAACAAATCACTTACTGTTTTAACTGCTTCAATAGTACCAAAAACGGCTTCAGCAGAAAGTTCTTTTCCTACGGTTTCAATATCAACAAAAACAATATCCCCTAATTCACTTTGTGCAAAGTCTGTAACCCCAACTGTTGCAACATTTCCTTCTAATAATATCCATTCGTGATCTTTGGTGTATTTTAAATGCTCGGGGAAATTCATATTGAAAATTTTATGGAGCAAATATGGTGAAAAATCTTGTGCTTTTTAAATTTATTGCAAGATTATATTTGATTTATAGAAAGATTATTCCATTTTATGCATTAGGGTAAAAAATAAAATCTTCGTAATCTTCAATTTATTCGACTCCTTCGGAGTCGTATTTATGAATTATAGGTTCTATATATTTTTGACTACTTCGTGGTCATTTTTTAAATATTACACAATTGGCATTTATACTTGCTTTTTTGGGGTACTAAAAGAAACCTTTTTATTTAATTCTGTTGGGTAATTCCATCTAAGTAAATTATAAAACATTGATTATCAAAATTTTTAACAAATTATTTTGGGCTTTGCTTTTTGTTCGTTAATGCTCAAGTTTGCAAAATATAAATTCAGTAGACATCGCCATAAATTGTAATCTGAATTATTTTACCTCTAACATTTATAAGTGATATTTGATGTTATATATATGACCACGAAGTGATCAAATATATATAGCTACTTTATTAGATAAATTCAACTCCGAAGGAGTCGAATATGTTTATAACATTTTAATAGTCATTTTTTATAAATTCAGCAATAGAATTAAAAAGTATCATTCCAAGTTTACTGCTGCAAATGCACAAAAAAACCCGTTGTTTGCACAACGGGGTATAAAAAAGAATTTTTTTTATCTCATAGGAATAATAAAATGTCGAGATAGCGTTTCCCAAATCGAAAATTTTGTAAGAATTGTGGCTTCTTTATCAATATTTTCATCCAAAAGAGTAATATTATTGTTCCATTTTGGATTTAGAACTACATTCTGGTGCAAATAAAATACACCTATAAAAAGAATAACTACTAATAATACAATGCTTGTTTTTTTGGTGTTCATCAATATATTTTGTTAATGTTTATAAAATTATAATTAAATAACTTTAGTTAAATGTTAAAATGAAAAATATAATTATTATGCCAAGATGACAAGATAAAAGGTGATTTCGTTGCACCTTGATTTCATTTGTTATGTAACTTGCAGTTTCTAATTTTCAACCTTTGTGATGCTATGTTGTTCTATATGAAGTTTGTTGAATGATTGGAAACTGATTTTGATTTTTAACCCTCTTTTGATTTTTAAAAATTATTTAATTAACCTGTTAATATCTAATGTTTTATATCAATATAATTAAGTGATAAGTCCTTTTTTTAATTGTTTATCATTAGTATTCTAAAACTATACAATATTTATGTTTCGATTTACTTTGTTTTCTTTTTTCTTGATTGCCTGCTTTTCTTGTACACTTAACAATGTTTCACACGAAGAAAAATTAAAAAAACACTTCGATGAATACCATACCGAAGGGAGTTTCGCTTTATACGACAACAGCTTGGGCCGCCACACAGTTTTTAATGAACAAAGGGATACAACAAGATTTAGCCCTGCAGGCACTTTTAACATTGTTCAGTCTTTATTGGCTTTACAAACGGGCCGTCTAAATAGTGATAGTGCCATGATCAAATGGGACGGCGTTGTTCGTTCTGAAAATGCTTGGAATAAAGACCTTAATTTATACAATGCTTTTAGAGTTTCATCTATCCCGCATTTTGAGCAACTTGCCCAAATGATTGGGAAAGATACCCTCCAAAGTTGGTTGGATACTTTGAGTTATGGAAATAAAAACATCGGTAAAAATCTAACCTCTTTTTGGATGGATAATTCATTGAAAATATCGCCAGATGAACAAATTTGGTTGGTTAAATTGTTGTATTTCAAACAATTGCCTTTGAGGAAATCTGTTCAAGACCAGGTAAAACGTATGATGATTCAAGAAAACAACATGAAATACCAATTGGCTTATTCTTTAGGTTGGGGAAAAACCGATAAAGGGAATGAAATGGGTTGGGCAATTGGTTGGATAGAAGAAAATAGACATGTGTATTTCTTTGCCCAAAACTTTGAATCTACAGACCATACCATCAAAATGGATGAAGTGAATAAAAACATCTTAAAAAATATCCTCACTGATTTAGGATTTTTTAAAGGAAAGATGTAAACTTATGATTTTTGATGTCTAAACATTTAATACACATAACCAATGTTGAAATTTGAAAACAACTATTCATTTTTATTGCTATTAGCCATATTATTATTGGTTTGGTTATTTAGAATTGTAATAAAATGGAAAAAGGCAACAATAAAACAGATTGGCGACGAACGTTTGATTACTCAATTGCTTCGTGGATATTCTGCAAAAAGATTTCGAACTAAATTTATTTTGATTGCAGTTGCTTTGGTTTTGTGTGTTTTTGGATTGGCAAATTTACAATTTCCTAAAAAACAAGAAATCATCAACCGAAAAGGTATTGATGTAATGATTGCCCTTGATGTTAGTAAAAGTATGTTGGCAACTGATATACAACCCAATCGTTTGGAAAGAGCAAAACTGGTGGTTTCTGAGTTGATTGATAAACTTCAAGGCAATAAAGTTGGATTGGTTTTATTTGCAGGAAGGTCATATTTACAAACCCCGCTTACTACCGACCAAGCCGCGGTAAAAATGTATTTGAATACAGCCTCTACTGCATCCGTTCCAACTCAAGGAACCGTTATCGGCGAAGCGCTCCAATTGTGCAGCAACGCATTTGAAACAAAACAAAAAAAATATAAAGCGGTTGTTGTTTTGTCTGACGGTGAAGACCATGACGAATCTGCATTCGATATAGCTAAAAAGATGAAAGAAACCGGCATTGTAATTCATACCAT
>CAMBYC010000127.1 GCA_945871875.1 Sphingobacterium thalpophilum | reverse complement strand
GGGAAAAGATTCTTCAGCGGTGTTGTTGTTTGCATATTTGAATAGTTATTTTCAAACTGCGATAAAAAATCCATTAGATGATGCTGTTATATCTTATTACAAACCAGATATAAGTGATTATATCAAGAAAGATGAAATTCCATTTGACTTCATAAGAAAAAAAATGAGTGTAGTTGTAACCTATCAAAACAGCAATATCTTAATTTGTAAAGGTGCACCTGAAGAAATATTTAAGGCATGTAAAATAGATGATATTGTAAAAAAAAGTGCACAAAACGTATATGAACAATTAAGTAATGATGGGTTTAGGGTTTTGGCAATAGCAACTAAAGCTACAGGTTCAGATAATGATTTTACAATAGAGGATGAGTTTGATATGACCTTGGTGGGATTTATTGGCTTTTTGGATCCTCCAAAAGAGGATGCAATGGAAGTTATTGCGTCTTTAAAAGACATTGGTGTAGAGGTTAAAATAATTACAGGAGATAACTTATTGGTTACTCAACATATCTGCAAGCAAATTGGACTTCCTGTTAAAGGGGTTTTACAAGGTTTTGAGATGGATTTATTAACGGATGAAGTGTTGCAAAAAAAAGTAATGGGAACTACTTTGTTTACAAGATTTTCACCAGAGCAGAAAAAAAGGGTAATTGTAGCACTTCAAGCCCAAAAACAAACTGTAGGTTTTTTAGGAGACGGTATTAATGATGCTCCCTCTTTAAAAGCTGCTGATATAGGAATTTCAGTAAGCAATGGCACCGATGTTGCAAAAGATGCTGCTGACATTATTTTAACCCAAAAAAATTTATTGGTTTTGAAAGAAGGCATTCTTGAAGGAAGGAAAACTTTTGGCAATACAATGAAATATATATTAATGGGACTTAGTTCTAATTTTGGAAATATGTTTTCTGTAGCGGCAGCCACATTATTTTTACCCTATATTCCAATGTTACCCGTTCAAATTTTACTTAACAATTTTTTATACGATACTTCGCAAATTGCCATTCCAACAGATAGTGTAGATGAAAAATATATTCAAAAACCAAAGCATTGGAATATTAAAATGATTTACAGTTATATGTTTATTTTCGGAATCACAAGTTCTTTATTTGACATCATAACCTTTTATCTATTGTATTCAGTATTTAAAGTGAGTGAAAACCAACTAAGAACAGGTTGGTTTATGGAATCTTTGGCTACACAAATATTATTTGTATTTATAATTAGAACTAGAGAAATTCCATTTATTAAAAGCAAACCAAGTAATAATTTAACTATAAGCGTATTGGCTTGTTTATTAATTGGTTGGCTTCTTCCCTATTCACCCTTTGGCAATCTCTTGCATTTTCAACCCTTACCCAATAATGTTTTGACTATTATTATTGTACTTGTAGTTGTGTATTTGTTTACAGCAGAAGTTGTAAAACAATTCATTTATAAATTTGTATTGAAAGAAATAAATTAAAAAAAATGCTGCCAATTAAAATATGGCAGCATTGATGTTTTCTTATTAGAAAAGCAATTTATTTATTCAGCTGGAGCTTCTTCTACTGAAGCATCAGGAGCATTTTTTTGAACAGAAGCAATACCATTATCTCGAGAAGCTTCAGATTCATACATTTCTGAACTGCCAATAATTTGACCGTTTCCAGCTTTTAAGTTAAAATAAAATTTCCCGTTTGATGAAACACTTTTTTCAAATTTACTTTCATCAGCTGCATTCTTCTTTACAGATTCAATGCCATTTAAACAACCGTCTTTTGAAGAATATCCTTGGCTAGATAAAATAACTTGACCATTACCTGCTTTAAGATTGAAGTGTAGATCACCATTTTTGCGTGTATCAATTACAAATTTACCCATTTTTGAAATTTTTAAAATTATGTGTTTTAAAATTGCAACAATTTAACTTTACAAAAAAATTAATTTACCATTAGCATGAAACTTTTCATCAAAAAAACAATTTATTAATCTTGAACTTGCTTTTTATGAACCCAATGTATAAACTACTTATTGTTAATAGCACTAAAGCCAAAATAAACATGATGCAATAAATTATTTTAAAACTAAATTACACCTTAAAAGAAATTCTTCTAATTTTTGATTAAACTAATCTATTATCTATATATAACCACAGCTGAAGCTGGGGACTATTTAAAAAACCACTTTGAATTTTCCTTATCCTTAATTTGGGTTAATACAAACTAGATATTTATCACTAAAACGGGAATCTTCAATTCGTGCCTAACACCTTCAACAGTATGACCTAAAATCACATCTTTTATTCCAGTATGACCATGTGCACCAATTACAAGAATATCTGCATTGTTTTCATTTACCAATCTTACAATTTCCTTTACCCTATTATTAAAACCTAATAAACCTTTTGCAGACAATCCTTTTAATTGCAATTCTTTCACATATTCGTTTAGTCGAATTTGATCTTTTCTAGTTTCCAAATCATCTGCTTCATTACCAATAATTCTAGTTGCTGCACTTTCAACAACATGTATTAAAACATAATTACTGGATTCATCACCTTGGCCTATAGCATAGGAAATTAGTTTATAATCGTTTACACTAAAATCAAGAGCTACAACTATTGTTTTATATGTAGGAATTGTTAATGCAGAAATTTGTTTAGCTTCTGGATGCATATTAATGGCTTCACTTTCAATAATCTCTTTTTTCTTTAAGGGGTAAAAAATTGCAACAAATAATAAAAGAATATAAATTAATCCTGCAACTACAATTAAAATTTTAAGAAAAATATTTTCTGATGAATTAAACAACATTATTGATTGTTCTGAAACCATCCTTAGGTTTAAATATACCAACAAAGCAGTAATTGCAGATGCTACTACAATTGTGAAAGGTTTAATGGCAAAAGCACCCATCGTTTTTTTATTGCTTGTTAAATGTATTAATGGAATTATCGCAAATCCTAGCTGGATACTTAAAACCACCTGACTCAAAATCAACAAATTATCAACATTATTTTCACCACTCAATAAAATTACCAAAACTGCTGGCACAACAGCAATCAATCTAGTTAACAAACGCCTAACCCATGGGGTTATGCGTAAATGTAAATAACCTTCCATGATAATCTGTCCGGCTAATGTGCCTGTTATGGTTGAACTTTGTCCAGATGCAATTAAGGCTATAGCAAACAATCTTGGAGCCCAAACTGAACCCAATAAGGGAGATAGCAATTCGTGGGCTTGTTTAATTTGTCCAACCTCAGTTCTTCCTGTTTTAAAAAAAACAGTTGCTGCTAATATTAAAATGAAGGCATTTACGAAAAAAGCTATATTTAAAGCGATTGCACTATCAAGGAAATTTAGTCTCAAAGCTCTTTTAATTCCTGAGTTGTCGCGTTTGATTTTTCGTGTTTGGACCAAAGCAGAATGCAAGTATAAATTGTGAGGCATCACTGTTGCCCCAATTATACCAATAGCAATATAAAGAGCTTCTTCATTTGGTATAGAAGGATAAAACCCTTGAACTACTTCTCCCATATTGGGTTTTGCCAAAAGTACTTCTACCAAAAAGCTACATCCAATGATTCCAATCAAACAAATAATAAAAGCCTCCATTTTACGAATACCTAATTTTTGTAGGAATAAAAACAAAAAAGTATCCGCAACGGTAAGCAAAACACCCCAAATTAATGGCAGTCCAGTTAGCAATTGAAACCCTATTGCCATTCCCAAAATTTCCGCTAAATCAGTAGCTGCAATTGCTATTTCAGCCAGAATATAAAAAATAAAATTTATACCACGTGGGTAAGTTTCTCTATTTGCTTGTGCCAAATCCCTTCCTCTTACTATACCCAAACGAGCAGACAGACTTTGCAACAACAATGCAATTAGGTTACTCATCAACAAAACCCATAGCAGTTTGTACCCAAATTTACTTCCCCCCGCAAGATCAGTTGCCCAATTTCCGGGATCCATATAACCTACGCTTATCAAGTAAGCTGGTCCAAAAAATGAAAGCACCCTACGCCAACCTTTTGGCTTCAAAGAAGGATCTACACTATGGTGAACTTCACTTAAAGAACTATAACTATGTTGTTTTTCCATTTGATAATTCTATAATGTTATAGCAATTTGGTTATTTTTTTTTACTTTATACATATTATACATAATTATTTTTAACAAATCAGTTAGATTACTGAAAATAGTTCGTTTAATTTGATAAATACTTTCATTATGGCTATTTCTATAAGAGTTTGGAAACAAGAAGACGTTGAAAATTTAGCATTGTATGCCAATAATGTAAACATCTGGAACAACATGCGTAACTATTTTCCACACCCTTATGGAGAAGAAGAAGCAAGAGATTGGATAAAAAAAGCCATCGAAGAAGTGCCGTTGGTAAATTTTGCTATTGATGTGGATGGGGAAGCTGTAGGTGGAATTGGTTTAGGACTGAACACTGATATTTACCTTTACTCAGCCGAAATTGCTTATTGGCTAGCAGAGCCTTATTGGGGTAAAGGAATAACTTCAGAAGCCGTGAGGCAAATGATTGAGTACGTGTATTATTATTTTGACATTATTAGATTGTATGCCGAAGTTTTTGAAACCAATAAATCTTCTATGAGGGTTTTAGAAAAAAATGGATTTTATTTAGAGGGGGTGCGACGAAAAGCCGTATTCAAAAACGGAGCTTTTATAGATGATTATATTTGGGTGAAATTAAGAACTTAGCTCAGTTTTACTAAAAAATATCATATTTCATCTTGTTGTAAAGCATATTCCCTTTAGAAATCTATCAAATGATGCAGTATTTAATGATTTTCACATCGTTAAAATTATTTTAGCATTTTTTTAACAATCAGTTCAAAGAGATTCTGGATTTTTTAACCGTATATTGTTGAAGAAACAATTCAAACTATTAAATCAAGAAATATGGTTATCAAAAAAAACATTGCCACTAGCGAATCTGGATTCATCTTTAATCCATCTACTGGAGATTCGTTTTCTGCAAACCCCTTAGCAAATGAAATTATCCAATCTTTAAAAGAAGGTCAATCTATTCAAAAAATCAAAGCTTCTATTACTGATCGTTATGATGTAGATGTTTTTCAACTAGAAAAAGACTTGGATAATTTCGTTCTTCAACTTCGTGAAGCCAACTTACTAGAATATTAAAAGCTCCACAAAATCAAATCATTTTTTTCATCTAAAATATTATAAATGGTTATTGCAGTTACCGGCTTAAATGCCATCGACAGTCCAGGACCGGGCGTTGCGGTTATCAGAGCTCTAAGGGAAGGTCTCCCACAACCATTACGAATTATAGGTTTATCTTACGAAACCCTTGAGCCTGGAATCTATTTGGATAATATTGCAGACAAAACCTATCAAATTCCATATCCAGCTGCAGGAACCGAAGCTTTGCTCAAAAGACTTGAATACATCCATGAAAAAGAGCAAATCGACTTGATTATCCCAAATTTCGATGCAGAATTGTTCAACTTCGTAAAACTGGCTCCAACCCTATTTTCTATGGGCATCAAAACATTTATGCCTTCAATGGAGCAAATTGATAGCAGAGATAAAACCAATTTGGTGCAATTTGGCATAAAAACTGGCTTGTCTGTACCTCAAGATTTTACGATGTATAGTTCCAATGAACTCTATTATGCCGGCGAACAACTGGGTTATCCAATGGTAGTAAAAGGCAAATTTTATGAAGCTGAAGTTTGCTATACATTAGAACAAGCTCAAAAAGCTTTTTATAAACTTTCCTCAAAATGGGGACTTCCTGTAATAGCTCAGCAATTTATAAAAGGTATGGAACTCAATATTGCTGTTTTGGGAGATGGAAATGGAAACGCAATCAGCATAATTCCAATGCGAAAATTATACATTACAGACAAAGGTAAAGCTTGGGCTGGAATCACATTAGAAGATGAAACGCTAATTCAAGTGGCACAAACTTTTGTAAAAGCAACCAAATGGAAAGGTGGTTGCGAATTAGAAATCATGAGAACTCCCGAAGGTCAACCTTATATTATGGAAATTAACCCTCGTTTCCCAGCATGGATTTACCTTACCGCTGCGGCTGGTCAAAATCAACCGGCGTCGTTGGCAAAATTGGCTTCGGGCGAAAATGTAGAGCCTTTCTCAAAATATGATGTAGGAAAAATATTTATTCGCTATGCTTGGGATAATATTATAGATGTTGCCACCTTCCAACAATTTAGTGCTAATGGTGAAATAGATATTAATTAAGATTTAAGAATTAAGAATCAGGAATCAAAAAACTTTATCAACAACAAACTCTAAACAACATTTATGCAAAAATTAAAATATGAAAGTCCGAACATTCAGAAAATGAACGCAGGATTAATGAATAAATTTGGCACAAGAACTTCTTATGATCCAGTTAAAGCAATAGATGGTGTTTCTGTTAAAAGTCTTACAGAACAATATGGATCTCCTCTTTTTGTGATTAGCGAGAAAAACATTCGCAGTACTTATCGCAATGCCATTCGTGCTTTTAAAACCCTCTACCCGAAAGTACAATTTGCTTGGAGCTACAAAACCAATTACATCAACGCAGTTTGCAACGTATTTCACCAAGAAGGAAGTTGGGCTGAAGTTGTTAGTGGATTTGAATACCATAAAGCCCTCGGAAATGGTGTTCCAGGAAATAAAATCATCTTTAACGGACCAGAAAAAACAGATCAAGAATTAGAACTAGCTATTGAAAATGATTCTCTAATACATATTGATCATTTTGATGAACTGTATCAATTGATTGGGATTTGTGAAAAAACCAATAAAAAACCTCGTGTAGCAATTAGGGTAAATATGGATACAGGCGTTTATCCAATTTGGGACAGATTTGGTTTCAATTACGAAAATGGACAAGCTTGGAATGCAATCAACAAAATTGTGGCTTCAGGAAAATTACAACTCATTGGTTTACATTGCCATATTGGAACTTATATGCTTGCAACTTCTGCGTACTCAATTGCAGTGAGCAAGTTGGGAGATTTGGCATTGAACTGTAAATCCCAATTAAATACCCAAATTCAATACCTTGATATGGGAGGTGGATTTGCAACTGCCAACAACCTAAGAGGTTCTTATTTACAAGCTGCTGATACGATTCCTACGATTGATGAATATGCGGAAGCAATAACTTCTAGTCTTTACAACATTGGTTTTAAAACTGATGAATTGCCTTTGTTGATTTTAGAATCTGGACGCTATTTAATTGATGATGCCGGTTATTTATTGGGTTCAGTTTTGGCAAACAAACGCTTAAGCGACGGAAGAAAAGCCACAATTATGGATTTTGGAGTCAACATCTTATTTACTTCATTTTGGTATGAACATAAGATTAGTCCCGCTCAAGATTTTACACACCATACAGAAGATATGGTTCTTTATGGACCTTTGTGTATGAATATTGATGTGGTTCGTCAATCGGTAAACTTACCATTACTCAATCGCGGCGACCAAGTTGTTGTACATAAAGTTGGAGCCTACAATATGACTCAATGGATGCAATTTATCCAAATGCGACCAAATGTGGTTATGATTGATGAACAAGGGAATGTGCATTTGATTAGAGAATCTGAAACCCTTGCATACATTGAGCAACCGGAAAAGATGCCGGCTCATTTAAAAACAATATCTCTTTAAAGCATGTTGAGATTCAAAGCTTTCAAGCAATTCTTAAAGTTTACAGGGAAATCCTCTTTGAATAGTTACAGCATGTTGTTTTTTAGCAATAATAATGTGTTTGCAGTATTCATTTTGATGGTATCATTTTTTAACCCTTACAGCGGTTTGGGTGGCTTAGTTGCCACCCTAATTGCTGTAATTGCTGCAAATCTGATTGGTTTCAGTAAATCCCAAATTGAAAGCGGGATATATACTTATAGTGCATTGTTGCTTGGATTGGGGATGGGAAGTTTCTTTGTTTTCAACTTCGGATTTTGGTTTTTATTGATCTTGGTTTGCATATTTACGGTAATGCTTTCATCTGTTTTAACCAATAAACTTGGTAAACAAGGATTACCAGCATTATCCTTGGCATTCATTTTCAGTCTTTGGTTGGTACTTTTAGCCTCTAAAGAATTTACTGCATTAGGTTTAACCCAACGCAATATTTATTGGATTAACGAGATGTACGCTGTTGGTGGATCCACTTTAACGGAGGGAATTATTTCCATCGAAAACATAACCTTGCCTCTACAGGTAACTGGATTCTTAAAATCATTAAGTGC
>CAMBYC010000126.1 GCA_945871875.1 Sphingobacterium thalpophilum | reverse complement strand
CTGCTTTATAAAAATTTTTCGATTGTTTGCTTTATGTCCCTGCCATTCTTGGCAGGGTTTTTTGTTTTATGAACAAATAATTTGTACCTGCTTTTAGATTTAATAATTTGTTAACTTATTCACTATAATATATAGACGAAATTTAATAATTATTTTTTTACAATAAAGTTATACAATGAGAAAATTTTTACTAATTGTTGCTGTTGTTTGTTTTCAACAAATATCAGCTCAAACAAATTTTACGGCAGGAAATCTAGTTATTTATAGGGTTGGAACGGGCTCAGCAGCGTTATCCAATGCAGGAACAGCAATTTTTCTTGATGAATATGACGGATCGGGAACTTTAGTACAATCAGTAGCATTACCTACATCAACCTCAGGAAGCAATTCACTAATTTGTACAAGCGGAACTGCTACTTCAGAGGGATTGTTAACCAGGTCACCCAATGGGTTGTACCTCACATTTACAGGATATGCTGCTGCAACAGGTACTACAAGTATTGCAGGTACTGCAAGTGCTACAGTACCGAGGGTTGTTGGGGTAATTGATTATCAAAAAAACATCAATACATCTACAGCATTAACTGATTTTTCGTCAGCAAACAATATTAGATCTGCATTATATAATGGAACCAATATATGGGTTGCAGGACCAAGTGGAGTTTCTATTACAACTTTGGGGGCAACTACTTCAACAAGTTTAATGACAGTAAACACTAGAAGTTTGGGGATATTTGGTGATCAACTGTATTGCACATCAAGTTCTGGGTCATATAGAGTAAATACAATAGGTACTGGTTTACCTACTACGTCTGGTCAAACTACAACAAATTTATCTGGCTTAACAACTACGAATCCTACAAGTCCCTATCAATTTCAAATGTTTGATATGGATGCTTCAATACCAGGAGTAGATGTAATGTATGTAGCAGATGACAATACAACTAGTGGTGGTGTAGCAAAATATTCTTTGGTATCAGGAAGCTGGGTAAAAAATGGAACTTTGGGCACAGCAAGTGATGGATATCGTGGACTTACAGGCGTTTCTGATGGTGGAACAGTAACACTTTATGCTACTGGATCTTCCAAATTGATAAAAGTAGTTGATGCTACAGGTTATAATGTTGCTCCAACGGCAACTGCTTCAACATTAGCTACTGCAACTACAAATACTGCTTTCAGAGGAGTTTCATTTACACCAGTGCAGATAGCTTTACCTTTAAATTTCATTCATTTTACTGCTAAAAACTCTGCCAATCAAACATTATTAAACTGGGAAATGGCTGCTGATGATAATTGTAAGTATTTCATAGTTGAAAGATCCGCCAATGGAAAGGATTTTGATGCAATAGCGAATATAAATGGTGAGAGAAATAAAACAGCTTATAGTTACCGTGAAACATATCTCTCTGAAGGCTTAGCTTATTATCGCATAATTGGTGTAGAAGAAAGTGGTGAAAAAACTTACAGTTCTACACAGTTTGTACAGTTTAAATCAAACCAAAAATTTGTAGTATATCCAAACCCAATATCAAATGGAGAACTAACCATTTCTTTATCCGACTATGGTGTAAAAGATATTACGATTTTGAACAGTTTTGGTCAACCGGTAAAAAGTGCTTATTCATGCAACACTTCAACCAAAATAAACATAAGCCAACTGCCTAAAGGGATTTATTATATTCATTTGAAAATTAATAATGTTTTACAGCCTATAAAAACTATAATTATTCAATAATTGTAAATATTCCTAATAAGCAACAAAGGCTGCCTTTTGAAAGGGCAGCCTTTGTTGCTTAAATTAGATGAATCAAATTAAAACAACCCATACAATTGGGAATCAATTTTGCGGATGATTTCACCAAAATGTTCACTATTTTCTTGGAAATTAATATTGTCAACAGTTATTATCAATAATTTCCCTTCTTGGTAAGTGTCAATCCATTTGTTGTAATACTCGTTTAGTTTTTTCAAATAATCTATACGGATATTTTCTTCATATTCACGACCTCTTTTTTGAATTTGTCCAACCAAGGTAGGAACAGAGGCTTTTAAGTAGATTAATAAATCTGGAGGTTTTACCATTTGTTTGAGTGATTCAAAAAATTGGTAGTAATTATCAAAATCTCTTTTGCTCATAAGTCCCATTTCATGAAGGTTTGGTGCAAAAATATTTGCATCTTCATAAATGGTTCGATCTTGGATTACAGTTTCAGTTCCACTACTTATTTCTAACAACTGGTTCAATCTGCGGTTTAGGAAATAAATTTGAAGGTTAAAACTCCAACGAGGCATATCGTCATAAAAATCGTACAAATATGGGTTATGATCAACATCTTCAAATTGAGGAATCCACTTGTAATGTTTGCTAAGCATTTCTGTTAGTGTAGTTTTTCCAGCACCTATATTACCCGCAATAGCTATATGTTTAGGTTTTTTCCCCTTGCTCATTAGAACTACAATTGTTTTTTTTAAAGATATTGAAAATAATGGCTTAAAATTATCTTAATTAAAACAACTAATAATAATTTAAACCAATTGCTTCTCTAACAATTTCCATAGTTGCTTTTGCACTAATACTTGCTTTTTCAGCACCTTTTTCCATAATTGTATTAAGGTATTGAATATCAGTTTGTAAGTGTATAGCTTTTTCTCTTATTGGTTTAATAAATTGAACCATATCTTCTGCGAGTTGCTTTTTCAAATCGCCGTATCTGATTGTACAATTGTTGTAATCTTGTTCAAATTTTGAAATTACATCAGGAGAAGAAACCAACTTGAGGAGTAAAAAGATATTTTCTATATAATCAGGCTTAACCATATTGGGTTCTGTAGGACCACCATCTGTTTTAGCCTTCATTACTTTTTTACGAATTAGATCATCATCATCAGCCAAATAAAGTGTGGCATATTGGTTTTCGCTTTTACTCATTTTACCAGCACCATCTAAGCTGGGTACTTTGACTAATTCTTCACCAAAATTAAAGGCGTGAGGTTCAGGGAAAACATCTCCATAACGATGGTTAAAACGATTGGTAAAATTTCTTGCCATTTCAAGGTGTTGTTCTTGGTCTTTTCCAACAGGAACCAAACTAGCACGGTGGATAATAATATCTGCAGTTTGCAAAACGGGATAAGTAAGCAATCCAGCATTTACATTATCTGGTTGCAACCTCACTTTATCTTTAAAGGTGGTAGTTTTTTCCAACTCACCTTTATATGCAAGCATGGTAAGGTATAAATACAATTCAGATGTTTCCCTAACGTGACTTTGACAATAAAAAGCAACTTTATCAGGATCTAATCCGCAAGCTATATTTTCAGCAAAAACACGTCTAACATTGGTTTTCAATGCTTTAGTATCAGGATGTGTGGTAAGCGAATGCAAATCTGCTACCATAAAAAAACAAGGATAAACATCCTGCATTTTTACATAATTCTGAATAGCACCAAAATAATTCCCTAAATGTAAAAAACCTGTGGGCCTGATGCCACTCATTACTACCGGTTGCTGCATAATGGCAAAGATAAAGAAATAGCAAAGTAATATTATATTTTTTAGATTCTGTTTGCCACGAATGCACGAATATATTGCCACTAATACACGAATAAATTGCCTCGGATGGACTAATATTTTTAAAGCCTCATTCGTGTATTCGTGGCAAAAAGATTATTAACCAGTATAATTTGACACGAATACACAAATAAATTTAATAGCCTCATTCGTGCATTCGTGGCAAACATACATTATAAATATTTGTGGCTTCCCTTACTTTTTTAAGGATTCTTTGAACTTTGATAAATATTCAAACCAAGCTGCACTATTTGTAAATTCTCCAGCTCTATCCCAAGCAGCTCCCGTGTAATAAACCAAAGTATTACCAGAACCACAAGTTGTTGTCGTTAACAAATGCTTTGTATTTAGATTCATATACTTCACACTATCTGGGAAAACACATCCAACCGCTGTAGTACCATCGTGTTCAAATGTTGGCTCCCAATATCCCATAATACCTTGCTGCTCATTCATATACATTACACCTCTATCTTTTCTGCGAATAATTCCAACTGCAACTGGTAAATTTTCAATAGCTCCCTCATATTTCACCTCTACCCTATTGAGCTGTGATCCGGCATCAAGTGAAATTGTTTTAACCGCCTTAACCTGTCTTCCTGCAACTTCCCAATTGTCGTAAAACAATTGAAACGCAACCCTTAATGGACCATTATCCAAAACTTTAGATTGCACAAAGTTCTTCGAATACCAAATGCTGTCGTTAATATACGGTGCTACGTTTCCTGCTCCAAGTGTAAACCCAACATGATAATAATCCATTCCATCGCCATGATCCACATGATATTCACCTCTTAAATATCTTTCATTGATTATCATTCTTGTGGTTCTCTTCACCCAAACATCCATTCCATAAGCCATTTCTTTGGGTGTTTGTTCTAATGCTTTTCCATACATCCTAAATGCAATCTTATCGTTTTCCCAAGCAAAATCGTCTTTTCGCTCCGGCACAAATCTTCCATAAGTTTTGGTAATAAAGGGGATTCTTTTACCAAAACTTAACATATACTTTCTACTTTCCTTAGGTTGTAAATTTGCCTGAATCAAGATGTTTTGAATGGTATTTGTTCCCTTGGTTTCTAACTGAAAAACCACTTGCTTTTGGGTTTTTATGTCGGTAATGATTAAACTAGATGTGTCTTCCATTAGCATAGGAACTACACTTTTCCAAGAAATTTCAAAAACCTTATCCGTAATGGCCACAGCATTAGGATTGGATATACTAAAAACAATGGATTTTTTTGCTTGTGCCATCGTTTTTGCCCCAAAACCTACAAACATTAAAAAAGAATATACTAAACCGAATGATAAACGTTGCATTATTTTTCTAATTAAAAGAATTTCACAATACCTATTCTGAGGCAATAACACTTGCCAAAATTAAATTACTATTTGGTTTTAAATGTTGTTTGCATCGCCTTTTTATAACGCAACAATGCTTCTATATAATAATATTCACCATAATTTATAGATGTATTTACTTCGCCAGTTGCAACTCCTCTCGGTAAATTTCCTACACAATGTTTGATGATAAAATTTTTGTTGGTTCCTGGTGTAGCGGTATATGCAGAACTAGCTAAACTTGTTAAAATGGTTTCTGCCGCGTTGAAATAATATAGATTCTCCTTTATACTAACATAGTTTTTTAATTCTAACAATGCTGATGCTACTATGGCTCCTGCTGACGCATCTCTGTATGTTTCTGGAATTGCTGGATCATTGAAATCCCAATACGGAACTTTGTCTTTAGGTAAATTAGGATGCTTCAAGATGAATTCGGCAATCTTTCTTGCTTGGTTCAAATAAAGTGGATTTTTTGTGTAGCGATACATCACCGTATATCCATACAATCCCCATGCTTGTCCGCGTGCCCAAGCAGATTCATCACTATACCCCTGATTGGTTATTCTGCGATTCGGCATTCCTGTTGCTGTATCGTAATCGATTACATGATATGAACTAAAGTCTGTTCTAAAATGATGAATGATGGTTTTATTTGCATGCTTTATTGCGATTTCAGTAAATCTATTGTCGCCACTTAACTTTGTTGCTTCAAACAACAATTCCAGATTCATCATATTATCAATGATAACCGGAAAATTATAAGGCCCATGATCCCAAGAACGTATTACTCCAGCAGACTTATTAAACCTTGTTGCCAATGATTTTGCAGATTGAATGATTACATTTTTGTAACTGCTTTCTGATGTCAAAACGTAACCGTTTCCAAATGTGCAATACATCATGAAACCCAAATCATGTGTTGTTGTATTAAATTGCTCTTTTTCAACAGCTAATGTCCATTTTTGAGCTGCTTGCTTCCAAAAATCATTTTTGTCGTTCTGGTACAAAAGCCACAAAGAACCTCCAAAAAAACCACTACACCAATCGTTACTTTTTATGGATTTAATACTTCCATCGGCATTTATACTTCTTGGACTTTTTGTACTGTCAGCAAAAAGTGCTACTTGATTGCGATAATGAGCAGCAGCATTAGAAAGTGCTTTTTCTACATCAATCTTCTGTTGTGCTGAGGCTTGAAAGTGTATTGATAAAACGACTAAAAAAAAGACAATAAATTTTTTCATTTTTGATTTTTTATTTGGCAACATTTAAAATTAACTATTTATAAGCTTTCAACCAATTGGGTAAAAAGCCTAAACGTCTTTTCAATTGATATTCGTATAAAGATTCTGTAGAAACCTTTTGTCCATTTGATAAAAGCAACCGCAATTGTGCATCTATAAAATTGGTTGTTTTACCATGCAAACCTACAATTATTGGAGCAACAATTCTTCCGTTATAAATTTGATTTTCAGGCCAAAAATCTACCAATGTTTTTGCAGAATCTATTCTTTTGAAATTCCACAATACCAATCCTCTCATATGATTGGGATGGTTAACTACATTTCCGCCGGCTCTATTGGGCAGCAATCCTCCTTCCATAACGTCCAATAATGTATTTCTTGGTTGATAGGAATGGCTTTCAAATGAGGTTGTTGGCAAATAATTACATCGCCAAATAACAGTATTCATATTCCATCCGTCAACGCCTATAGAATGAAACATCCCTGCATTATCCGAACATTTCCCTATTAATACATTGGTAGATCTGTTGGATTGTATGGCTTCATGGGTTCCGTTTCCCGTAACTTTTGAATCTAAAACTGAAACTTGCGCACTATTTTTCACCATCACTCCTATACTTACATCTGTAAATCGGCAATCTTTCATCCACGAATTCACCACCCCGTTAAAATGAAACATATTCCAACCACTATCATCTACCCACGAACGATGGTGTATAAACGGATGGGTAAATGTTCCCCTAAATGCAACGTTTTCAACTCCTATTTCTTCTAACGGATTGTATTTCAAAATTTTCCAAGGGTGCTTTTTGTCTATATCAAAACCTATTGGCGTGAACAATTCAATTTGCCTTCCCTGAACCTTTTTTACTTGATAATACATCTTTACAATTACGCCCTCATCTTTCAACATTGTAGTCCAACGCTGGTCGATTGGATGATTCCCAATTTCCTGTTTAATTAAATTGGTATCGTATGTATTTAAAGATAGAACAACCCACTGACCTGGATTTATAGAAGGAAGCCTTTCAAATTCTATTTGGGTATCGCCTTCTTTTACATTTTTACTCAACTTTCCTACTTCCTTGGTAATTTTATATTCGCCAAATTCAAACATCGGAAAACCGGTCCACATATTGGCAGTATCTTCTGCAACCAATTTATTTTTCATAAACAATTCAGTTCCACCATCGCCAGATCCACTTCCCCGAAAAATAATCCTACTTCCTTTTAGTCTAATCGTTGAAAGATTATCACTTACTTCATTTATTAAAAACTGCCCGGATGGAAAAAATACTATTCCTGAACCATTAATTTCTGCCGCTCGAATTGCTTTTTCTATTGCCGCTTTATCTGAAATTCCATCGTTTGGAATTGCCCCAAATTGGGTTACATCAAAAATTTTATATTTTGGAGATGGAATTGCAATTTCTCCATTTTTATAACCTGCATAAGAAAAATCCGGCAAATATGGCAGGCTTTCATTTGGCTTAGCATTTAATAAAATTTCTAACTTTTTTTCAATTGGTTGTGCCAAACCATTTTGTTGCCATCCAATTGACACAACAAAAAACAACAATAATTTAGTGAAATATAACTCAAAATAATTTGACTTCCCTTTAATAAAAATTTTCATCAATTGGTTTTTAAAACGATTTTGAAAAGATGTGTTTTTGGTTGTGCGAATGTATATGCAATCGCTTGTTGACTTACTATCGTTTTTTCAAGCTCTTGCTGCATTGGTTTAACCAACCCGTATTTATCAAATTGTAACTTGTAATATTTTGTTGGAGTTAATTTTTTTGCATACAAATCATCCAAATATATTTTTACGGCTTCCAAATTATTAGAATTTGCAAAGTTTCTTAGAAATTTAATTTCCACATATTGTATGGTTCGCAAATCGGCTTCGGCTTTCCAAAGTTTAGACAATTCATCCCTAACTTTTAATGCTTGTTGGTATTGAGGTGTTTGTGGATACAGGGCTAGATTTACTCCTTCTTCCAAATCCTTACTGGAAAAATTTCCTACCCAAACGGTATCTATATAAAAAGTATAATTGCCTTTTTTGAGATTTTTTACAACAAAAATTTGTTGATTGAAATCATCTACAAATGGAACAAGATTTAATGCCTGTGCCTGAGAAGAAACGGTTGGGAAAGGCAACGAAAATTCCTTAACATCAAATTTTAACAATGTATCATTTGTTACAAAATTGTGAATTTCAGCTGTTTCATTT
>CAMBYC010000125.1 GCA_945871875.1 Sphingobacterium thalpophilum | reverse complement strand
GTATTCAGTTATAATATGTATAATGGCATATCGAAATAAATTTTATCCAAGTTTGTGTATTTTAGGGATATCGATGTATTTGGTTTATGCTCTTTATTTATTTTTTGATAAAACTGGAGTAATTAATTGGGCAACCGTTCACCATGGAGCAAACATTGCATCAACGATGAAGGCTGAACAACCTTGGATTGAAGAAACTAGAGAATTTGGAGGGTTGGTGATGTTAATAGTTGTGTTGTTGTTAAATTATTTAAAGGGAATCAAGTTACAGAAGGAAGCAGGTTAAAAATAATTATAAAATAAATTTTAGATAATTATTTAAAGAAAAAAGCTGCAAAATAGTAATTGATTTTGCAGCTTTTCTATTTATTATATAATTATTTATTTGAAACGCTTTTTTATTTGGAACATGATTCTATTCCAAAGTGTTAATTTATCACTTGTTAATGTTACAACACTAGCACCTGTTTGCGATTTACTTCCCGGTGCACCTCTATCTGTGTAAGTTGCTGTTATTTGAAGGTATTCACCTCCTTCAGTTTGATGTTCAGTTGCAATAATATCACCTTCAATTGGGTATTTCTTTGAATTCTTTGAGTTTAAAGATAAAATCCATTTAACAATAGATTGTGCATCAGCCGGTTTAATATTAGGATGTGCCGCCATAGCTCGTTCGCCCCAAACACCAGAACCTCCATTAATTATTTTATTTGCTAACATTTCAATAGTATGAGGATCACCATTATATTTTTCAGAAATAGCATAAAAAGAAGGTGCAACAGACATTTCGTTGGTTTTATGGCAAGCTTTACAATCTGAAGCCTCCATTAATGCCTTACCTACTGCCTGTGTAGAACCCACATACTTAGTTAATGCCCAGGCCTTATCTAAAGTTTTAGTATAATCTACATTTATTACAATACCAGTTGTATCTATATTTGTTCCATCTTCTATATCTTTTACTACAACTTTATAATGAACTGGAACTCCTGGTTTATAATGGGTTGGATTTCCTTCTAATATAATTTTAACCTGTGGGATATCGTTTCCTGCATTAATGGTTTCCGTTTGGGTAGTATATGTTACACCTTTATTGTCTTTTACCTCAAGAAAAATATCAAAACTTCCAGGGGTTGTTAGGTTATACTTTGCTTTGGAATCCTTTGTAGTTATTACATTGTTTCCAAAATGCCAAATATAAGTAAGTGGATTATTTACATTTTCACTTGCTAACTCAGCAGATGCGCTAAGTTGCATTGGTAATTTACCAGAAGACTTTTCAATTTTCAAAGTTGCTTTAGGAGGCAAACTACCTGCGTAATAATCTATTCTAGACAAACCAGCATCTGGATTATCTAAAAACATTCCATTTCCATATTCTAAAATATAAAGTTTCCCATCTGGACCCAATTCCATATCGATGATTGAATTCCAAGTTGTAGATGGCATAAAAGGCTCCATCTTTTCATAATCACCATTTGGTTTCATGGTTATTAATTTAATCCAATTTCTTGCCCAATCATAAAAAAACAGTTTTCCATTAAAGTAATTTGGAAGTCGTGTTTCTTTTGGATAAAATTCTGCATTGAAAACGGGTCCGGCCATTGCATTTCTTGAACCCGATCCTAAATCGGGAAATTCTTTAGAATTACCATAAGGATACCAAATAAAAGCGGGCATTGCAGGAGGAAGTTGCTTAATTCCCGTATTGTTTTTTGAATTGTTTATTGGCTTTAATGCATCAAAAGCTCCTCCATCTGTACCGTTTGTAAAATCATAATCATGGTAAGCAAAATTGTTTCCAACAAAAAACGGCCATCCAAAATTACCTGCTTTTCTTGCTTGATTCAGTTCATCATAACCTAAAGAACCTCTTGAAGGAATATCCTGAGGCGCATCGGGACCAACTTCACCCCAATAAAGGAAATTTGTTTTTTTATCAACTGAAATTCTATATGGATTCCGGTTTCCCATAACATAGATTTCAGGTTTTGTTCCTGCTAAATCTTTTTGAAATAAATTACCCTCAGGTATTTTATAAGTTCCATCAGTATTCATTTGTATTCTTAAAATCTTTCCACGATAATCTGCAGTATTTCCAGAACTCCTTCTTGAATCATGGATTTCATAACCCGGTCTATTATCTAAAGAAGCAAATCCAGAAAGAGTATATTTTGAGCCTGGCTGATCAAATGGATTTGAATTGTCGCCGGTAGACAAATACAACATTCTATCATTTCCAAATGCTAATGATCCACCTGTATGATTGCAACAATCTCTATCCGTATAAAATTGTAAAATAATTTTTTCAGATTCGCTAAATAATTTTCCTTCTTTGAATACAAATCTTGACAACCTGTTTACTGGTGTATCAATTGGAGAATAAAATATATAGATATAACTATTTGATGCATATTCTGGATCTGCGGTTATTCCCAATACTCCCTCTTCCCTCCATGTTCGAGAAACTTTGTCTTTAAAATATACATCTATCTTTCCTACTTCTCTAACATCTTTTGTGGTATGGCTATAAAATACAATTTCACCTTTACGTTGGGCAATTAATATATCTAAATTTGGAAGAATTGCCATTTCAGTGGGTTCAAAAACTTGACCTTTTAATAATCTTGTTTTCTCAAATCGTTCCTCTTCAAAAGAAGCTTGTGGTTTAGATTTTTTGTCATTTTTACAAGATTGTACAAAAATAACAAGACACAATATTAATGCTGTAAATACTGAATTTTTCATTTTATTATTGAAAAGTTATACATTTTTTATATTAGCTTAAACCAATGATGAATTAAAAAGGTTCTAGATAAATAAATTTAAACCTTTTTAATTGCTTGTTTTGGCACTTAAACTACATTTTTCACTTTTACAAACGTTAATAAGTTGAAAATATTGAATAACAAAACTAAATAAAGCAGGGTAACCCGAAATGGATTACCCTGCTTTTAATAAAATAATTTTCCAAAAAAAGAAAAATACAACAAATATTTTTACTGCTTTAACTTCAGTGCCAAAACATCTCCGCCTGTTAGTGGTTTTGCATTTTTACCCCCTTTATCTGTATATGTTGCTGTAATTTGCATTAATCTTCCACCTTTTGCTTCTTTATCGGTAGCTGTTATTGAACCACTTGCTGGCAACGACTTAGTAGCATCTGGCTTTAAAGTAAGAATATAATTAACAATTTTAACTGCATCTTGTGGTTTTAAATCTGGATGTGCAGACATTGCGACTTCACCCCAAACACCGCCACCACCTTTAATGATTTTATTCGATAAATAATCAACTGCTCTGCTGTCTTTTGCATACTTTTCTGCAATCATTGAATATGATGGACCAATTGATTTTTCATCGGCTTTGTGGCAAGTTTTGCAATCTAAGCTTTGAATCAAAACCTTTCCTTCTGCTGGTGCACTAACAATTTGATGACCAACAACTTGTGCTTTATCTGATGATTTAACATAACTAACTTTCACCAATAAATTGGCAGGATCTATCACAGTCCCATCTTCTTTATCTTCTACGGTTACTTTATAGTTTACAGGCTTTCCAGGTGTATAAAATTCTAAATTTTCATCTACATCGATTTTTACTACTGGAACTTCATTTCCCGCATATACAGATTTCATTTCAGATTTTGCAATTGCACCTTTGCTGTCTTTAACTTCTACATAAATATCATAATCTCCTGCTGCAGGAAATTTGAAACTTGCTTTTGGTGTTGTCGTTTGTTTGATAACTTTTCCAAAATGCCAAATATAAGTTAGTGCATCATTATCTGCATCTTTTGATCCCTCTGCGTTTGCAGTAACGGTAAATGGAATACTACCAGAAGTTTTGTCAACCGAAATCATTGCTAATGGCGGACGATTGCCTGAATAATAATCAATTCTAGATAAAGCTGCATCTGCATTTTTATTGAACCATCCTGAACCATATTCCAACGCATACATTTTTCCATCAGGACCCATTTCTAAATCCATCAAAGAATTCCATTTGGTATTAGGCATAAAAGGTTCCATCTTTTCTAAATCACCATTGGGTTTCAGGGTTAATGCTTTTACCCATCCACGAATCCACTCATAGAAAAACATTTTACCTGCATAATAATCTGGCATACGAGTTGCCTTTGGATAAAATTCAGGATAATAAATTGGTCCCGCCATTGCATTTCTTCCACCAGTACCCAATTCAGGAAATTCCGGTGAAGCTGCATAAGGATACCATATAAAAGCTGGCGATACGGGCGGCAATTCTAACAGTCCAGTATTGTTTTTTGATTCGTTCATTGGGTGTAAAGGATCAAATGCTGGTCCACTTTCCCCAGTTGCATAATCAAACCTATGGTATGGATAGTTTTTACCTACAAACAATGGCCATCCAAAATAACCAGCTTTTCTAGCTTGATTTAATTCATCATACCCTCTTGATCCACGACGCTCTAAACTATCAACACCAGCATCTGGACCAACTTCTCCCCAATACAAGAAACCATTCTTTTTATCAACCGATATTCTGTAAGGATTTCTGTTTCCCATTACATAAATCTCAGGACGTGTTTTTGGCGTGCCTACAGGGAATAAATTGCCTTCAGGGATAGAATAAGTACCATCTAAATTTACCCTTATACGACTAATTTTACCTCTTAAATCGTTGGTATTACTAGAACTTCTGCGTGCATCGTACTGCTCCATTCCTTCACGGTTGTCCATTGGACCATACCCATTGAGTTTGTATGTAGAATTGGGTTGATCAAAAGGAGTAGAATTATCTCCAGCAGAAATGTACAATTCTCTGTTTTTACCAAAAGTTAAGGAACCGCCAGTATGGCAACAAATATTTCGCTGAGAATAAAATTGCAATATTTGTTTTTCAGAACTTAAATCCAATTTACCATTTTTAAATACAAAACGCGACAATCGATTTGTGGTAGTATCTGGAGCTGCATAAAACATATATACAAAATTGTTTTTTGCAAAATCAGGATCGGCAGTAATTCCCAACAATCCTTCTTCCGCATTTACACCAGGGGCCGTTGCTTTGTTGTATGTTTTGATTTTTGCAACTTCTTCAATAGTCTTTTTTTGACTATTGTAATACATTACTTCACCTTTACGTTGCACAACTAAGATATCTAAGTTAGGGAGAATTGCCATTTCTAAAGGCTCGTCAAAAACCCCTTTTACCAAGCTGGTTTTGTTTAATCTATTTTCTTCAGTAGGCATTTGCGAATGGCTCTTAGAAAAATCAAGTGGCTTGTTGTCGCCAATTGCGTATTGAATTCCGCCTAGAATGTGTTTCAAGAAGTTTTCTTCAGTAAAAGAAGCATCAACGTGACCTAATTCTGTATAAAATGAACGTCCACCATCAAAATCGTGGTACCAAGCCATTGGATGGTTTTCTCCATTTTCGCCACCTTTATAAGATTTTTCATCAATGGAAAGCAATATTTTAACATCCTTTTCAGAAGGAACGATTCTCCAATTGTACCATTCATCAAATCTTTCCCAAACTGCAGGAAGGTGTTTTGTGCTAATATGCGATGCATCTTTTACCACAATTTTAGCCATTTGCTGCGATGGGTGGCTTTTGAAATAAGCACCTACCAATTGACCATACCAAGGCCAATTGTACTCGCAATCTGATGCGGCATGTATACCTACAAATCCACCACCAGCTTGTACATAACGCTCAAGAGAAGCTTGTTGAATGTAATCTAAAACATCTCCTGTAGTACTTAAAAAAACCACTGCACTATAATGCTTTAAAGAATCTGCTGATATGTAAGCTACATTTTCAGTGGTATCCACCAAAAACCCGTTCTCCACACTCAATTTCATAAGTGCAATTTTACCTACAGCTATACTGCTTTTATGACGAAATGCAGCCGTTTTTGAAAATACCAAAACCCTTGGTTGCGGCTTCCATGTTTCATTACTAAATGTTTGAACACTAATCAATAACAGGCAAGCTGTTATCATAGAAAAAAATAATCTCATGTGATGATTTTTATATGAACGGGTAATAAACCCTTGTTGAAGATATATCGTTGAAGATAATTATTATCTAAAATTGATTACAAAATTTATAATGACTTTATAAAAATATTTCTGAACCAAACTTCCCCTCCATGATCTACCAATGCAATTCTTCCTGATTTATTTTTTGCAAATTGATCAAATGACGCATATTTACTTCCATAAACCAAGGCATTCCAATCACTACTGCCGACTTCTATATTCACAACATTTTTACCATTCAAAAATATTGTTAACTTATGCTTTTTTAATTTGATCTGTGTTGTATTCCATTCACCAACGGGTTTACAAAATGTTGGCGGACATGCAATTAGATCATTTAAGGAGCCTGACATTTGTTTTGGTAAAAGTGTACCATGATAATTTTCGTTATCAATGATTTTAAATTCTGGTCCGGTATGCCAACTGAATCTGTTTTTTTCGGTTTCTTGAACCATGAAAAGTAATCCACTGCTAGATTTAACCGCAATTTTCCAATCAAAAATTAGGTCAAAATCTTCAAATTCAAAATTTGTTACTAAATCGCCTCTACTTTCTTTTTTTGTAGGATCAAGATGAATAGCTCCATCTTGAATATCCCAAGCAGGTACAAGTCCTGGTTTTTTGAAAATATGCCAACCTGATAAAGTATTTCCGTCGAATAAATTGATATAACCCTTTGGCAATTCTTGTGAAAAAGAGTTTGAAACCACAAACAATAAAAAGAAAACAACGATTGAAGATTTTAACATAATGTCAAAAAAACGTTTGAAAAGAAAATTATGGTGGTTATCAACTTATTAGAAGCATAAAAGCACCTTTAACAGTGCTTTTTTGCTTTTCTATATTATAAATTACATTTTGCGAATTTTTATATTTCTAAACCACACTGGATTACCATGGTCTTGAAGCACGATATGTCCTTTAATGATTTTACCAAAATCGGGCATTGATTTGAATTTACTTTTTGCAACCATTTTATCCCATTCTGGAGAACCCATTACAGTTGATACAACGTGTTCGCCATTCAAATACAAATCTAATTTTCTGTTTTTTAGTTTGATTTCGGCTTTGTTCCATTCGCCGGGTCCTTTTGCATTTTCCTTAGAAACAGCAATCAAATCATACAAATCGCCAGCTCTGTGGCGGTATAATTTGCCGTCTGAATGTCCGTCATTGTCTAGAACTTGCATTTCAGGACCAGTATGGAAGCTGTATTCATATTTAGCATCTTCGCTAGCGTTAAAAAATATACCGCTATTGCCTTTTTCAGACACTTTCCATTCTACGCTAAAATGATAATTCTCGTAAGTAGAATCAGAAACTAAGTCGCCACTTCCTACATATTTACCGTTAACTTTTTCACCAGTAACAAAGGTTATTTCACCGTTAACAACTTTCCAAGCAGAACCATCAGATTGATTTTTGTAAACATGCCAACCTGTTGTTGTTTTACCATCAAACAACAACTTCCAACCACTAGCTTTTTCAGCTTTAGTTAGTTGATTGAGCAAAACAGTGGTATCCGCAAAAGGATTTCCATTTTCAGCAAGGGCAGAAAATGCAATAAAGAGGCATAAATTTACAATCGTTAAGATTTTTTTCATTTGTTTTTTTTGATTGAGACTAAATATTAAAAACAATGTTAGGAGTTTTATTTCTTCAAAAAGAAATAAATATCCAATTATTTTATGGTCAAAATATATTTTACCATTGCTTCAGCATCTTCATTAGATAAATTAGGGTGTGCCGACATTGGAATTTCGCCCCAATTGCCTTGTCCACCAGCAATAACCTTTGAAACCAACATAGCAACATTTTCATCTGTATTTTTATACTTTTTGGCTACATCAGCATAAGCAGGGCCAATAATTTTTTCGTGTTCTTTATGGCATGTTAAGCAATCAGAGGCTGCGATAAGTGCTTTTCCATCTTTGCCACTTGATGCTTTTGCTTCTGTTTTTTCTGACTTTTCTGACTTTTCTTCTTTAGGTTCGCTCATTTGAGATTGCTCGGGTTCGTTATTTCCGGCAATAGGCTTTGTAGGTTCAGTTGCGGTACTTCCGCCACAAGCGTAACAAAAAACTGAGAGGGCTAAAACAATGCTTATCTTTTTCATATGTGAGTTGTTAGTGGTTAGTGGTTAGTGGTTAGTAGTTAGTAGTTAGTAGTTAGTAGTTATTAATTAGTAATTAGTAATTAGTAGTTAGTAGTTAGTAGTTAGTAGTTGGTAGTTAGTAGTTGGTAGTTGGTAGTTGGTAGTTGGTAGAAAATGGTAAAAAAGTTAGTTGTTTGTAGTTAGCTTTTTCTTTTCTAACTACTAACCACTAACTACTAACCACTAATTCCCAATATCTTTCGGTTAAATGCTTCATCACTTCCGGTGCCGGCGAAATCATCAAAAGCTTTTTCTGTAACCCTGATGATATGATCAGCAATAAAAGGAGCACCTTCTCTGGCACCATCTTCCGGATGTTTTAACGCACATTCCCATTCTAAAACGGCCCAA
>CAMBYC010000124.1 GCA_945871875.1 Sphingobacterium thalpophilum | reverse complement strand
ACTAATTTAACAATATATTACTAACTATTGGCTTTATCAATTGATGGTTTAAATCAAATTTTATTAAACAATTCAAAACAAACCGTTGTAAAACTTTACAAGATTGATTAGCTCTGAAAGATTTTTTAAATTTGGATTTAATTTTCGTTGATAAGTAACAATTTCATTTTTTTTATCTGTCATCAAATCAAATATTACTTCTCGATCTTTTTTTAACCGTTTCATTTGATTGTCTTTAAAAGTATAGATATTTTCAACAGTTTCTAATTGCCTACTAACTTCTCCAGACAATTCATTTTTATTTTCGACGCCATATTTCATTATTGATTTTAATAGTACCAGTTTTCCATCAGCAAGAACCTCATAAAATGATGAAGATTTTAATACATCAACTTTAGGGAACCCAGATCTAAAAACCCTTGCACTAGAAGAATCATTTGACTCACCAATAAATCTAATTTCTTTTACTTGTCCATTGCTTAAGATTCCAATTTTCCCATCGGTTGTTAAAAAAACCATTTCATGGTCCAACAAATCAATTTTTGTTTTTACATTTTCAAATGCTTTACCATTTTGCAAAGTAACATTGGCCAACCGAAAGTCGTCATATAGAAAAATAGATCCTACGTAGTTATCATATTTATTTTGGAAAGGTTGGCCATTTACATCGGTAATAAATATTTGGGTAGACCATTTTCCTGGAACTACAATTCCATTGTTTTGTGAAAAACTTGAAACAGAAAAACCAATACATAATACGGTTACAAATATTTTTATTGACATCATCATTTATTTTAAAGATAAAAAAAAGCCAGGACAATAATTGTCCTGGCTTTTATAAAATATTTGAAAGATTATTTCTTAGGATTTGAAGTTGGTGCAGACCCTGCTGCTGCAGGATTATACGCCAATTCGCTATCTGGAACATCCCAATAATCTAAGAAACCGTAAACGATTGTAGCGTTAGTACTTACTGCACCAGTGAAAGATAACACTGTACAACCTGTTCTGCTGCTAGTAGGCTCAGTAATACCCCAACGGCGAGCATCATAAAAAGACAATCCTTTGAAAGCCAAGGCGATTCTTCTTTCTTTTCTCAATTCTTCGTAGGCTTGAGCTTGGGTTAATGTTGGGCTAGAAGCTGCCAAACCAGCACCTTGGTAGTTACGTACTGCGTCAATGGACAATAATCCATTAGCGATTGCACCAGTTTGAATCAATGCTTCTGCTTTCATCAATTCGTTTTCTTCGTAAGTAGCTGCGATTGTAATTTCATTTGCACCAACAGTTTGGTTTGAATACGTGTAAACACCAGCCAATCCGTTACCACCATTTTTCAAAGAATAACGTGTATTGAACACATTACCACGGTCAGTATTGAATAAACCAACAGAAGCCAAAGTCAATACATTATTGTCTCTTCTTTTGTCACTAGCATTGAAATCTTGTACCCATCTTTCACTTAATTTATAAGTGTTGGTTGTACCAGTTACAGCATTTTGAGATGTTTTATCAGCAACGGTACTTTCGATAAAGCTACCATTTGCATCAGTACGAGCTGTAAAGATTAAATCTGTAGCATTAACACCATTGTTGGTTAATGTCAAAATGTTGTTCCACTGAGCGGCAGTCATAGCTGCTTTTGTGGTATTAACAAGAATATTTCTAGCTTTCATTGTGTTGATGCTTCTCAACCACATTGCAGTAGTAAGAACACCACCTTTACCTTTTTGAGTAAATGAAGGGATTAATTTTCCCAACATGGTAGAGTAATCAGTAGCAGAAGTACACAATCCGATAGCAGCTACCGCTTTGTCATAGTTTGCATTAGACTCGTTGATGATTGCTTCTTTAGTTACAAAGTTGCCATTTGTAGTAGACAATGAATTTGGAGCGTTTTGAATAATACCTGCATAATAGATAGAACCAATTCTTCCATAAGCGTAACCTTTCCACCAATAAGCCCAAGCTTGTATGGTAGCTTTTTTTGTTGTAGCTCCTGTTCCTGAAAAGGTAACTTTATCAGCTGCTTCCAAAATTGAATTGGAGGCCGTGATCATGTTGTACATATAAGACCATTCGTAGTTGGTAGTATTACTTACACCTTGGGCATTTTGGTTGGCGTAGCGACACAATTCGTATTGTGTTTTTGGATTACTAGGGTTCAATATTACTGTTCCATTATCCAAAGTCACTTTGTTAGGGCAACCAATTTGGTTCATGAAAGCATTTGCAGCTTCTGCACCAATAACATCTCCCATCAATTCATGGAAACCGATTGTTCCTGCCCAAAAACGGCCATAAACACCATCAGAATATTTCAAATCGAAAAAACCATTTCTGTAAATAGTACCTTGAGCAAGAAGCACGATACCAGACTCATTAAAAGCAGATGAAGGAGTTGGTAGGTTGTCATTGGAAATATCCAACTGTTTTTTACAAGCGGTAAAGCTTAAAGAAACCAATAAGATCCCAATTATAATTTTTTGTTTCATTTCTATTAATTTTTTCATTTAAAATTTAGAATCCAATATTTAAACCAATAGTGTAGGTCTTGGTGTTAGGAATAGTATTATGGTCTAACCCGCGATCAAATGCTGAATTAGAAGTACCTGAACTTACTTCAGGATCCATTCCAGTGTAAGGTGTAAATGTAACAAGGTTTCTTCCAGACAATACCAACTGAAGACGTTGTACTTTTTTAATTTTCAACAACTGAGGCAAATCAACACCTACAGAAAGGTTTCTCAAACGCCAGAAAGAAGCATCCTCATAAAAATAATTCTTGGTTCCGTTTGCTGCACCACCAGCATACATACTTCTGTAGAACGCTGTATAGGCACGGGTTTCGCCATTAATTGTAACAGGAACATCATATTCAGAATGAATTCCATCACGGTACATCCATTGCCTGGTTTGATTGTAAACCATGTTTCCATTTAGCCAATCCCACTGCATATTGAAAGTAAGGAAATTCTTGAAACGGAAATTATTGATAAAGCTCATATTAAACTTAGGGTTAGGATCTCCAAGAGAATATTGACCTGGAAGAGCAACCGCTTGTTTTGTAGCTTTATTTACTACCCAACCTTTACCAACAACCTCATAATTGATTTGTTGATCGGCAGGGATAAATGGCTTTCCTGTTTGGGGATTGATTTCATCCAAAGAACGCATCATTTTGTAACCAAAAATCTGTCCAATTTTTAAACCTTCCTTCAAAGTAATACCAGTACTACCAGCAGCAGAAACGATAATCACCGGAGGACCTTTTACGTAAGAAATAGAAGAAGCTTGCTTACTGAAGTTTGTAGTCAAATCCCAGCTGAAGTCTTTTTTATTTAAGATGGATAAATTTAAAGAAGCTTGAATACCATTAGATGTCAAACCAAATGCATTATCCAATTTACCACCTACACCAGTTGAAGGAGCAGCATCTACAGAATAAATTGCATTATCTGTATTCCTTTTCCAATAAGTGAAGGCAATGTTTGCACTTTGTAACCAACTACCGCTTCCTAATTTTAAAGCGATATCCGTTCCAAATTCTGTTTCTTTAGAAATCTCTACAGATAAATCTGGATTTGGATTGGTAGTATTGAATCTGAAGTAACTGTTAGGACCTAAAGAAGCAGTTGACAAAGTTGCAAAACGTTGGAATGCACCAGGTTGAATACCCGCAGCACCATAAGCAGCCCTTAATTTGAAATCAGTTACTATGTTAGAAACTTTTGAAGTTTCAAACCATTTGAATTTTGATACATTCAAAAACGCATCTCCTCTTGGGAAAGTTTGAGGCTTTGCACCCGCACCAAATGCAGATGAATAATCACTTCTTACACCTACTGCCAATCCTGCAAGGTCACTCCACTCAAAACGCTGGTTCGCTAAAAATCCATAAGTGATAAATGGCTCAACATAATCAGATACTACTTTGTACACTGCTGCTTGAGTAGCATTCCATGGCGTATACCCTGGAGCATCATATCCATAAGAACCAAATTGCCTAAAAATGCTATTTCTATAATCAAAAGCACCTGTAGTAATGGTCTTTAAAGGTATATTGATATTGAAATCCTTTTGGAAATCTGTTCTAAAATTAGCTGTTCCAATAAAGTTTTGGAATGTAGTTTTACCAACAAAATTATTTATTTCTCCAGTATTGGTACTATTTGTGGGATTTACATAATTATAGATATACCGATTCTGTAAAACCGCATTTTTATTATCTCCCTGATCTTCATAGCGATAAGTAGTAGTAGTATTGGTATAGTTCATTGAATATTTTGCATCCAATTCTACAAACTTATTCATCTTGTAATTCAAATTCAACGTCTGTATAGCGTCCAATTTCTCTATTAATGAGCTTGAATATTGCGTGTTGTAAAATGGATTAGAACTGTTAACCCCTGATGCTGCTCCATAAAAAGTAGCATAATTACCGTCAACATCTTTTAAAGAAAAGTTAGCAAAAGGACGGGTGTTGTTAACAGCAAAAACGATACTACGACCAGTTTGATCTAACATAGTGTTATTTGTACTAACCAACTGCGTAAGACTCGTTAACTTAAGTCCTTTAGCCAATTCAATACCAAGTTTAGCAGTTAAATTGCTTCGTGTTACACCACCATTCGACTTAAATGGAGAATTCTGAATGTTGGATGATCCAGACAATAGAAAATCAAAACGATCTCTTGAACCAGAAATGGTTAAAGAATTATTATACGTAGATGTATTTTGGAAAAACATCGCATAATGATCATTATACCTCAAATTTGCATTGTATGGTTTTTCTTGATAACTGGTTAAACCTAAAGAATTGTACTGCACATCACCATTGTAAACCATTGTTGCAGGATCTAAAGCCATAACTACGTTTGATCCTGTCAATACATTATTACTACCATCTGTTACAAAAGCGTGGTTTTTTGCCTTAGCCAATCCACCATCATTCAATAAAGTACTTGTTGAAGCACTTGTGCTGAAATCAATATTGAACTTACCAGCTTTTGCTTTTTTAGTAAACAATTGGATTACACCATTCGCACCCTGTGCTCCATATAGAGAAGCAGCGGCAGCACCCTGAATAATTTCAACTTTGTCGATAATGTTTACGTCAATTGAATTCAAACTCGTTGCCCTTGCTTCAATACCATCAATCAAAATCATTGGAGATGTACCACCCTGTACAGTATTGATACCTCTTAACAAAATATTCAAAGGACGACCAGGATTACCATTTGAACTCTGAATTTGTGCACCAGCTACCTGACCAACCAATTGCTGACCAACATCGCCAGTTGGTACTTTCACTTGATTACTAATATTTACTGATTCAACTGCTATACCCAATTTCTTTTTACTGGTTGCAGCACCTACTCCCGTAACTACTACTTCTGAAAGAAGCTTGTCGTCAGTAACCAACTTAACATTGATCACAGATTGACTCTTAACATCTATTACCTGAACACCGTATCCTACGGAAGAAAAGGTTAAAGACTTGACAGTAGACGGTACTTGGATGGAATATTTACCATCAACACCTGTCAATTTTGCTTGATTGCTTGCGAATGAAATCGATACGCCTGATAACGGATTACCTTTTTCATCTGTTACTGTTCCAGTAACTGTTTTGTTTTGTGCCCATGCACTGCTAATCATTACTGATAAGCAGAGAACTAGACTTAAAAGTTTTCTCATTTCGTTAAAGCTTTAGTTTTAAATAATAAATCTAAATATATTTTTAACATTTAACAAAAAATTTACATTGATCTATTGAATTTTTATAATTATTTCAATAAACCAAAACTTTTAACCTAGCTTTTTAGTAGTTATCAAATTATTTAACCCCATCTAAAAATTACATAATCATATATATAATATTTAAATGTATCAGTAAATCGATTCAATAATATAAAAATCAGGTTAAATAGTTAACAAACTCGGATGTATATTCTAGAAATATGTCATCTTTAAATTATTTGATTCATAAATGTGAAACAAATTCTCATCCAATTGAATAAATACACCATTCAGACAACAAGTCCTCATCTTAAAAAATAGCTCTAGAATTACACTTTTATTATTCCGAATATTACTTTTAAACTCTCGACTTGTAAAAATAACCCCGTACTTCAATAGTTGGTTTCCTGAATATTAAGAAATCAATCGGTTTTATGTTTGTTGAACCTTGCATCCTCCAAATGTATCATTCAAAACTCTTCTAAGGCAGAAAACAAATTGAACCAATTCATTTTTATTCTAATGCACAATCAGGCATAATATTTAACAGCATATTAAATTAACATTTAAAATATGGAAATTTCCGATATTACAATCTCTTTATAAAATTCACTTAATATGTTGAAAAAATCACTGCTCGTGATCGTTTCTTTATGCTCCATCTTCACTACTATGGCACAACAAAAACCTACCAACTATATTCTTGAATGGAAAAAAATTGATTCCCTTTTAAACAAAAAAGGGCTAAATAAAACTGCTTTAACTGCTGCGGAAAACTTGTATCAAACCGCAAAAAAAGAAAACCAGTCCGCTCAATCCATAAAAGCTCTTATCTATATAGCGGCAATTAAAGAACCACTTTCTGAAAATGCTGAATCAGAAAACATTGAAGCGCTCAAAAAAGAACTTAAATCAGCTAAAACTCCAGTTTCTAATTTGCTGCATTCCTTACTAGCCAACCAATATAAAAACTATTACAACAACCACCGCTGGAAATTCTATAATCAAACGCATATTAATGCAAAACCTTTAAGCCCAAATCCTAACATAGACACTTGGTCTGCACTAGATTTCCACCAAACCATTTCCTATCATTATCAACAAGCCATCCTCAACCAAAACGAACTTGTTAATACCAGAATTGTTGATTTTTCACCAATCATTGTAAAAGGAAATAGCTCTAATCTTCGTCCAACTTTGTTTGACCTTATCATTTGGAATGCTTTAAACTTCTTTTCTTCCGATGATATTCGTCTCACTCAACCTGCTTTCCAATTCACTATTTCTGATTCCATTGCTTTTGCAGATGTTGACCAATTTATTAAACACCAATTTGTTTCCCAAGACGATCAATCTTCTCGTTGGAAAGCAATAAAACTTTATCAAACTATATTACAATTGCATTCAAAAGATGCAGATCCAACGGCTTTAATTGATGCAGATTTACAAAGACTTGCTTTTGTTTTTCAACATGGAGTAATGCCGAATAAAGCCCAGCTGTATCAAAATGCTCTCGAACAAATCTTTAAAAAATATCCCACTCATCCTTTTGGTGCATTGGCAAAGTTTAAATCAACAGATCTGTTATATGATATTACAAATGATATAAATCCAGCTAATGCTTCAACCTCTTTTCGATTTGCAAGAAAAACAATAGTTAATACACTAAGGGAATTGATTAAAAACCAACCCAAAACAAATGCAGCTATTGAAAGTGAAAACCTTTTAAACATAATATTAAACCAAGAAATTAGCCTACAAACCGAAAATGTAGTACTTCCAAATCAACCGTTTTTATCGCTGGTAAAATTCAAAAACGTTAATAAAATATATTACAAAATCATTTCCATACCCAACAACAAAAAACTTTTAGAAGATAATTACATTACAGACCAACATTGGAAAAAGTGGTGCAATTCTAAACCCGTTCGTGATAGTTTTCAAATTCTCCCAGATGCTGGAGATTATAGATCACATACCGCCGAAATCAAAATTGATGCACTTCCTGCCGGTGCTTATGCACTAATCGCTAGTACAAGTCCAGATTTCAAACTACAAAAAAATGCACTCTGTATCCAGTTCTTCCAATCATCTGCCATTGGATTTGTAAATCGTGGTGATGATTATTTCTTTTTGCACAGAAAAACCGGAAAACCTTTGCCGAAATTAACGGTTCAAATTTGGGAGTCGGTTTACGATTACAAATTATCTAAACAAATTTTAACCAAGAAAGAAAAACTTACCACCAATAAAGATGGATTTGTCCAAATAAAAAGACAAGAAGGGTTTCAAATTGAAGCTTATACAGAAAAAGACAGTCTGATTACAAAAGACTTTCTTTATCCAAGATTCAACTACGACGGACCAGAACTTCTAAAAAAATCAGTTCAAGGATTGTTGTTTACGGATAGAAAAATCTACCGTCCGGGCCAAACCTTATATTTTAAGGGCATCTTTTTTAATGCTTTAGAGAAATCGAACAAAAAAACAGTTGATGGTTTTGGGGCTGAAATGGTATTGGTTAATGCAAATGGAGAAGAAATTGAAAGCAAAAAATTGACTTCAAATGATTATGGTTCTATTCAAGGACAATTTCATTTGCCAATAAATCAGCTCAACGGTAGTTTTCAGATCAGAGAGAAAAACACCGGTGCTAATTTTGAATTCAATGTAGAAGAATACAAAAGACCAACCTTTCAGATTGTAGTAGATAAGATAAAAAAAGCATATCGTTTGGGAGATTCTGTGCATTTAACAGGCACGGTGTTAGCATTTGCTGGCAATACACTAAACGGAACAACAGTAAAATACAGGGTTACTCGGATGCCAAGATACAATTGGTATTGGAGCAGTTCACATAGGCGGGGAGGTTCAAGTGCCACACTAGAAATAGAACAAGGAACCATTATAACCGATGCACAAGG
>CAMBYC010000123.1 GCA_945871875.1 Sphingobacterium thalpophilum | reverse complement strand
CTACCAGCTTCTATGGCTTTCCAAACCATGTGACCAGTGGCAAAAATGGTTACATCAGTTCCTTCGGAGAAGGTTAAAGCTTTACCAATAATAAAAGGTGTTTCAGGGGTAGTGAAGATTGGCCAAACTGGTCTTCCAAAGCGAAGATATACTGGTCCTTCGTAAGAAGCGATAGCTTTTGTAGCCATTTTGGTTTGGGTATAATCACAAGGAACGATAACAGTCATACCGGGAAGCATTTTCATAAGGCCTATATCTTCAAGAATTTGGTGTGTTGCACCATCTTCTCCAAGGGTTAAACCAGCATGAGACGCACATATTTTTACATTTTTACCTGAATATGCAACAGATTGTCTAATTTGATCGTAAACTCTACCAGTTGAAAAGTTAGCAAAAGTTGTGGTATAAGGAATTTTACCACCAATGGTTAAACCAGCTGCAATACCAATCATATTTGCTTCAGCAATACCCACTTGGAAAAATCTTTCAGGAAAAGCCTTGATAAATGGTGCTAATTTTAAAGATCCGGCAAGGTCTGCAGTAAGTGCCACTACATTAGGGTTTTCCTTTGCGATTTCAAATAAACCATCTCCAAATCCACTTCTAGTATCTTTATTGCCAGTAACAACGATGTCTTTTAACATTGAACAAAAATAAGTTAATTAGTTTTCTTAAATATTAATTCATGTAATAAAATGATTTAATAATTAAGATTATTTGAATCAATTCAATTGGAAGTTTTTACCAGAATAAAACTTTTCATCGGTTTGAAGCTTTTTTTCCCAGTTCCAAGCACTTTGCATAATATCATCAAGTGAATATTTAGGTTTCCAACCCAACACATTTTCGGCTTTATCTTTATTTGAAAAGATAGCAATAACATCGCCTTGTCGTCTTGGACCAATAACATAATTTAATTTTTCGCCAGAAACGTTTTCAAATGCTTTTATAGCTTCCAAAACGGTGATTCCGTTTCCTGTTCCGAGATTAAATATTTCGCAATTGTTGTTTCCTTCAGAATTCATCAAAAACTGTAAGGCAAGTGTATGAGCGGTTGCAAGGTCGCAAACATGAATAAAATCACGAATACAAGAACCGTCTCTTGTAGGATAATCGTTTCCAAAAACCTGCATTTGTCCCATTTTACCAATTGCAGTTTGCGTAATAACTGGGGTTAAATTTTGAGGTTTATCTAATGGGTATTCTCCAATTAATGTAGTAGGGTGAGCACCTGCAGGGTTAAAATATCTTAACAATACAGATTTTGTTTTGGATACTTTAGCGAAATCTTGAATAATATGTTCGCCAATTTGTTTAGTTGATCCATAAGGCGATTCAGCAGGTTTCTGGGGTGTTTCCTCAGTTACAGGAATGGTATCAGGGTTTCCATAAACAGTGCAAGAAGACGAGAAAACAAAATGCTCAATAGCATATTCCTCAATACATTTTAAAACATTGATCAGCGAAACAAGGTTATTATCGTAATAAGAAAGTGGATTTTTAACGGACTCGCCAACAGCTTTGTATGCAGCAAAGTGAATTACCCCTACAATGTCATCATTTTCTGCAAAAACTGCGTGTGTATCATCAAAATTGCATAGATCAACTTTATAGTTTTTTATTTTTTTTCCAGTAATCTTTTCTATGCCTTCCAATAAACGGAGGTTTGATTTGGAATTGTTATCTACAGAAATTACATCAAAACCATTAGCCAACAAATCAACAATGGTGTGGGAACCAATATATCCACAACCTCCAGTAACTAATATTTTCTTCATAGCAATAGTTTACAAATTTTATTGAATGATTTTCCGAATGTATTCTCCATAACCGCTTTTCATTAAAGGTTCTGCAAGTTTAATCAATTGTTCTTTAGAAATAAACCCTTTACGGTAAGCGATTTCTTCGATGCAAGCAATTTTGATGCCTTGCCTTTGTTCAATTACTTGAACAAACATAGAAGCTTGATTTAGAGAATCAAAAGTGCCAGTATCTAACCAAGCTGTTCCTCTTTCTAAAATACTAACTTTTAATTTCCCATTTTGAAGGTACGCTTTATTGATATCGGTAATTTCATATTCCCCTCTTGGAGAAGGTTTTAATCCTTTTGCAATTTCTACTACATCATTATCATAGAAATACAAACCTGGAACTGCATAATTACTCTTAGGATGAATAGGCTTTTCTTCTATACTAATGGCTTTATTGTTTTCATCAAATTCTACAACACCGTATCTTTCTGGATCACTTACATGATATGCATAAACAATTCCTCCAGAAGGATTTGCATTTTGTTGGAGTTGTTCTCCCAATCCAGACCCATAAAAAATATTATCTCCTAAAACAAGGGCAACACTATCATTACCAATAAAATCTTCTCCAATCACAAAAGCTTGAGCCAATCCATTAGGAACCGCTTGTTCTGCATAAGAAAATTTCAAGCCCAAATTACTGCCATCACCAAATAATTTTTTAAAATTAGGAAGATCAGTGGGTGTAGATATAATTAAAATGTCTTGGATTCCTGCCAACATTAAGGTAGACAGTGGATAATAAATCATAGGCTTATCATAAACCGGCATAATTTGCTTACTTATTGCATAAGTTATTGGGTAAAGTCTAGTACCAGATCCACCGGCTAAAATAATTCCTTTCATTGGTTACTTTGTTTAGTAAAGATAATAAAACGAAATTATTAATGATAAATTGTTAATGGTTAAGGGTTAAGGGTTAAGGGTTAATTGTTAAGGGTTAAGGGTTAAGGGTTAAGGGTTAAGGGTTAATGGTTAAGGGTTAATGGTTAATGGTTAAGGGTTAATTATTTATGCCAAATGTTGTAACTTATTTACCCTTAACCCTTAACCATTAACAATTAACCCATAACCATTATTTCATCCCAACCAACTGAGTAATATAAAAAACAATTGCAGCCATAACCGCACTTACTGGGATGGTCAAAATCCACGCCCATAAAAGATTTACAGTAACTCCCCAACGAACAGCAGACAACCTTTTGGTTGCTCCAACGCCTATTATAGAACCTGTTATTGTATGTGTTGTACTCACAGGAATACCCAATTTTTCTGTCATAAATAAAGTGATAGCACCTGCTGTTTCTGCACTCACACCCTCCAGTGGTGTTACTTTAGTTATCTTAGTACCCATCGTTTTTACTATTTTCCACCCACCACTCAAAGTACCCAAGCCTATTGCTGCATAACATGCCATGGGAACCCAATTGGGCATATATTGTAAACTTGCTATATTTCCATTTGCTACCAAAGCTGCCGTAATTATTCCCATTACCTTTTGTGCATCATTCCCTCCATGTCCAACACTAAATGCTGCAGAAGACAACAACTGTAATTTTTTAAACATATTTCCTGTTCTATAAGCACTATGCGGATATTGGAAATGATTTACCAAATAAAAAATACAAAATATTGCAGAAACAATAACCAAACCCCACTTTATTATATCAGTGAAAGGGATAAATATTGCACTTAAAGCAACCGCAACAAAAATGATTGAAATTTTAACCCAAATATTTTGAATTATCGTTACAATAGATATGAATGCTGCAATTACCATACCCATAACTGGGGCTATAAAAATGAACATTAATGTCTTAGTAATTTTTTCTATTTCTATGCTACCAAATCCTGCATGGGCAATTGCTGCACCAGCAAATCCACCTATTAAAGTATGGGAAGAAGAGGAAGGAATTCCAAACCACCATGTTATTAAATTCCAAATTATTGCAGCAATTAAACCCGATAAAATCACTGGCAATGTAATTACATCTGCATGTACCGTTTTTGCAATAGTATTTGCAACACTATGTTCTGTAAAAATGAAAAAGGCTACTACATTAAAAAAAGCTGCCCACAAAACTGCTTGAAACGGGGTTAATACTTTTGTAGATACTATCGTAGCAATTGAATTGGCTGCATCATGAAATCCATTGATGTAATCAAATACCAATGCCAAAAATATTATAACAATTAATAAACTCATGATTATAATTAGGAATTTAGAATTAAGAAGTAGGAATTATGGTATTAATTTTAGATTTTTAATTCCAATTCTACATTAATGGCTAAAAATTTAATAAATATTTATATATTAGTTTGGAATTAGGAATTAAGAAGTAGGAATTATGGAATCTTATATTTTAAATTTTATTTCCTGATTATTAATTCTTAATTCCTAATTAATTACGCGTATTTAACAATAATAGATTCGATAACATTTCCTGCATCTTCACATTTATCTGTAGCATTTTCCAATACTTGATAAATTTCTTTCATCTTGATAATCTCTTTTGCATCTTGCTCTTCATTGAACAATCTTTCAACATTTATATCAAACAAATGATCTGCCTTTTTTTCTAAGTTGTTGATACTAATAATTGATTCAGTGATATTTCGCAAATTTTTCATATCTCTCAATTCTGCAACAGCAACTTTCACAAATTTTGAACTTTCAAGAATCAAATCTGCAAAATTCCTTAAACCATCATCATTTGTATTGATATGATAGAAATTGATTTTTTTTGCACCACTATATATATAATCAGCAACATCATCAAGTGCTGTTGCCAAATAATGGATATCCTCTCTATCAAATGGAGTTATAAAATTTTGACTTAATTCAATAAAAATACGATGGGTAACTTCATCATTTTTATTTTCTAAATCTTCAATTTGCTTCATTGTATTTCCTCTTAATTCAGCATCTTCTGCATGAATCATCTTTTTTAGCAACTCTGCCATCAATTGAACACGATTACTAGAATCTTCAAAAAGAGTATGAAATATTTTGTCTTTAGGTAAAAATATTTTTAAAATTGTATTCAGTGCCATTTTGTAAAATTTTGACAAATGTAAAATTAAAGCAGCGGTTGATGAACAACTCAAAACAGTTAACAATTTATTAACATTATAACAACTCATTAAAAAGCACAAATTTTAAAAAATTGGATTTACAAAATCATTTTTATCATATTTGAATAAGTTCACAAACACTTAACAATAAGAGCATACAAAGTAAATGAGACCTTAACATTTCCATAGCTCATCCAATTAGCTAAACATTTATAGATATTATAAAATAGGCTGTCCCAAACGGACAGCCTATTTTATAATCCAAGATTAATCCCAAATTACATTTATGGCGTTGTCTAAACATCTTGTTTTGCTAACTTAAGCATTCACCAGCAAAAAGTAAAGTCCAAAAACAATGTAAAAAAATAATTGATAGTAAAGGTGTTATAATTAAGCTATGAGTTATGCTAAAACAAGTATAATTCGCTGGTTATCAATATTAAACCATTTGTCTAAAGCCAATGGAATGATATCTTTACCCCTATCTAAAGATGTGGGCAATTCAGGGGCAAGATGCTTTATGAGTTTAGGAATGTATTAATCATATTTGTCCATTTACATTAGAGAAAACGCTGAATTGCCCCCAGATGAAGCTGGGGGTTTTTAAAAGAAAACCTTAAAATTATTCAAATGTGTAATTTGGCTTAAATATTACCTAAAGATTTATTTTAAAATTAATTCCACAACAGGAATTTCGTAATTCGGTTTTTTCATTGGCAATGAAATAACAATATCATTTCCACTTTCTGTCATTTTAACTTCTGAATAATCGTTCAATAATTGTGCGTATTTAATCTTGCCAACATAATTAGGTAACACAATTGTTCCATTATTTGGATACTCAAATAAATGTAGATACAATCTTTTTGTTGTTGGATTGTAAGTTAGCTTTTGGTTGATTGGCGTTTCAAGAGAATCTGGTGGAAATGTACACTGATAAATTGATTTACTGTTTGCTTGCATCCAATAAGAAATACTATCCAATGCATTATTTGCACGATAATCGAATTCACCCTTGGCAGTTGGACCAACATTTAAAATAAGATTTCCACCATTAGCTGTAGATGTAATTAATAAATCAAGCAATTGGCGATGTGTTTTCCACGAATTTTCATCTCTGAAATAACCCCAAGAACCTGAGAATGTTTGGCAAGTTTCCCATGTTTTTCCTTTGAATTCTTCTAACTTTTTAGGGCTCACCTGCTCCGGTGTTACAAAATCTGCACCATCCGAATATGCTTCTAAATTCAATCGATTGTTAACGATAATTCCGGGTTGCAATTTTCTAACTTGCTTTAATAATTCAACCGACCCCCAATCGTCTTTTGATTTGCCATATTTTCCTGGAAAAGAAAAGTCTAACCAAAGAATATCAACTTTTCCATAATTAGACATTAATTCTGTTACTTGATTGTAAAGATACTTACGATATTTCGCCATATCTTTTCCTTTATTGAGGCGTTCATAAGCCGTATCACTATTTTTTAAAGGTCTTTGTGGATGGTGTTTGTCGATTGTATAATCTGGATGGTGCCAGTCAATTATTGAATAATAAAATCCAATTTTAATACCTTCGGCTCTAAATGCATCAACATATTCTCTTATTAAGTCTCTTTTAGCTTGCGTATTTGTGGCTTTGTAATCTGTAAATTTACTCTCAAACAAACAAAATCCTTCGTGGTGTTTAGTTGTTAAAACCACATATTTCATACCTGCTGCTTTTGCTTCTTTTGCCCATTTTTTGGGTTCAAAATGATCTGGATTGAATTCGTCGAAATATTTCTGATAGTCTTCATTGGTAAGTCTTTCGTAGTTTTTAACCCACTCATGTCTGCCAGGCAATGCATACAATCCCCAGTGTATAAACATACCAAAGCGGGCATCTTTCCACCATTGCAATCGTTTTTCTTTTTGCTTTTCCGTTTCGTTGCCAATAGTTAATAATGATTGTGCTTTTGTGTAGTTAGTAAGCAATACTAATGCAATTAAAAATGCAATTGTGGTTTTGATTATTTTCTTCATTTGTGCAGTTCTCGTTTGTTATCTTATTAAATAAAATTGTTGGTAATATAGTGATTAAGTTAAAATATAATTACATACAAGATATTTTAATTACAATGAGGCTCTTAAAGTTTGGCCTTTTATTAATAATACTTCAAATACGTCCCCTATTTTGCGAACCCCTTTGATATTCCAATAGGGCTCAGTTTTGAAATTATTTTGAATATGCACCAAACCAGTTTTTGCAGCCTGAACACTAAAACTTACTGTAGCATAATTTTTTCTTGAGGCTGAAACTTTATATCCTCCCTCAGCCCTAAGATCTTTAAAAGATACATCCTTCCACTTGTTTGAAACTGCAGGAAATATCCTTATGATACCAGTGTTTAATTTACCAGGTTTACTACTCCAACTTTGTAAAAGCATTTCTTGAACGGCTTGTGCAGCCAAAAAATTCCCCTCAAGTGTAAAATCTCTATTTCTAGATTTTGAATAGCCCAATTTTGTTTGGTCACCATTTGCATGAAAGCCATTTCTTAAAATAAATGCTTGAACAAATATTTCTAGATTTCTAAGTGCTTCTTCTGCATCACCTACTCTTGCACGCAAACAACTCATCCAAGTAAAACTATAGCCTGTCCACGCTTTAGTGCCTAAACTATCCCAATTTTTTAAACTTGATTGAATCGTAGTACTATCTTTTTTGCCACCCGCACTAGTAATTAAATTAAAAGGATATATTCCAATTAAATTACTCAAATGTCGGTGACTGTAAAGCATTTCAGTTTTTGCATCCAAAAGTAATTTGCCATCTGATTTTGTATGAAAATCACCCAATCCATTAGCAGCATTTTTCCATTTGAAGGCTTCTTTATTTTTATGATTAGCACTCGCCATTTCTTGCAAGGATAAGAATAGCATTTTCAAACACATGATATCATAATTACTATTGGGTTCTAACCAAGCTTTTGATGAATTGTCAAATATTTCTGGAGAAGTAGAAATCGGCAAAACCAATCGACCATTCTTATCTGGTTTTAATAATCCGAGCATACATTCTCCAACTTCTGCACACCAAGGATAGGCTTTTTCTTGTAAAAACTTTTCATCAGCAGTGTAAAGCCAATGCAAGTAAAATAAATGAGCACTCCAAGCACTCATGGTAGGGCTCATACTATATTGGCCCCACCCACCCAATGGTTGGCCGGCATAAGACATAACACCCGGACAAGCTAGTCCTTTAGTGCCATAAAAGTCCTTTGCAAAATCTTCAAATATTTTTTTACGATCCCATAAATAATTAATGTAAGAGGCTCCTTCATTGAATCTTCCTGATTCTTGATAAGCCATATAGGTCATTTGTGTATTGAGATCGTTGTGGTAATCGCCTTTCCATGGCGGTAAACTACCATTGTCTGCCGTCCAAACACCTTGTAATGGCATTGGAGGTGCATCAATTCGAGATGCTGATCCATAAAAGTATTGCACCAAATTGTAATGCCTTTGAATAGCAGTATCTGGTATAGAAACACTAGATTGTTGCCAAAATTTCTTCCACCAAGCTGAATGTGCAGAAAGCACTTTTGTATATCCTTGATTCAAGGCAGTAGAACATCGCTTACTTGCAAGGGTTACAAAACTTTTGGCATCCTTGCTCGATGTAATGGTAAGAGCAATTAAAGTTTCAGATTGTGTTTTTTTAATTTTAACATATACGCAATACTTTAATCCTTCAGCGGCTTCTTGAATATACCATTTGGCATCATTTGAAAATCCTTGTTCTGCAATAGGGTAACCTAATTTTAAGATAGTACCTCCATTACTGTTAAAAGTTTTAACTTTTTGATTATTGTTATATACGTCTAACGTACTTAATAAATTGATAGAATCGGGCAAACAATTCCGAATGGAAATAATTGCAACTTTTTCAATTGCACTAAAAAAAGTTTTTATACTTGCATCTGAATTGAAATATGCGGTTCCTTCTGCTGTGGCTAAGTTTAAATCAAAGCGATTCACAGCTTCAGTA
>CAMBYC010000122.1 GCA_945871875.1 Sphingobacterium thalpophilum | reverse complement strand
GATTATAACCCATTTGTTCCATTCTGAACTTTATTGCTTCTATTGGATCTGGAAATCCGATTGGGAATTTCTCATTTTCATATTTATCAATAAGAATTGAAAGAATTTCCAATTCGTCTCCTTCAGACGTCCCTTTCTTTGCGTCAAATAGGATATCTAATATTTTAAGAGCGTCTTGATAATCCTTGTCTGTTTTAATTGGTTTAATTGTCATAGTTGTTAGATTTTATTTGCGTCAATTTTATCATATTCTGATTAGAAAATAATTTAGAGTTAAATGGAATTAAACTAATAAAATTTTTATCTCCCCCTTACCTCACTTTCTTTAATGTAAACATCCCCCCTTTACTCTTAAAATATACCGTACCACTTGTTTCATTTACAGTTACACTTTCCTTAAATGTTTCAGCATTTACAATCCATTTCCCGGCTTTTAAATCTGTAATCAACACATTGTACATCCTGTTTTTCTTGCCAATGCTAAATTCAATTTCATCTTCGTTTTTATCTAAACTTAGTTGTTGTGAAACTATTCTATTGGCAATGCTAATTGCAATATAATTGCCTTTTGTTGCTATTGACTTTGAAATCTTAAACCCTTTTTGAGCGGGCTTTGCATCCATTACTTGAATAACATTTAAAAAATTGTCAGACAATGCTTGTTGCTTAGGCGATAGTTCTATCCGCCATTGTCCTGCATCTTCTTGAGAAACTGTACCCCAATTTTTTCCATCTACCCAATATTCTTTGCCAGCACCTCCATTTTTTTCAATTTGTTGGTTGTTAATTTCGGGCAATATCACATTGTTTTGAAGCTTACCATTTCTTCCATTTTGTATATTTTCAAAACCAATTTCATCACCTTTTATATTTGGCTCATTTTGCGAATGCAACAACCAAGTTTTTTTAAAGCTTTCATTGGTAGAAGTTACTTTATCTAACACAATCAATGCCCCCGGAAAGGGCAGCTGAGGAATGCTGATAAACATTTATAGGAACCAGAACATAATTCTATATATAATATCAATTTACAATTGAATAACAACTTCAGTTCCTAAAGGAAGAAGTTCATAAAGTTCAAAAATTTCGCTGTAACGAAGAGCAACACAACCGTCTGTCCAATTGGTAAAATAATCTATAATAAATTCTTCTTGCTTACGTGTTCCATGAATGCCTATACCTCCTCCAATTGAGGCTGAAGGTGAAACTTCACCTTTAGCTTTTCTTTTATTAAAGTTTTCAATATTTCTTTTATTGGGGTAATCCAACATCAACATACAACCCCATTCCTTGTGCAATCGCTTTGCAACAATATGATAAGTTCCAATTGGAGTTCTTTTATCACCTTCCTTAAGTTTATCGCCCAAATCATCGTTACCAAAAACAACTGGATAAGTAGCAATCCACTCGTTGTTTTCATAAATACTTAATGCATAATCAGACTTGTCAATTACTACTTTAAAATTACTGTGTTTAGGTTTTGGGAATAAAGAGAGCAAAAGAAATAGCAATACCATAGTTAAACTTTTACATTTTGAAATTAAATGTCATGTAGATAATGGTTTCAAAACTATGGAATGGAATGTTAATTATGTGCTAAAGTTAGTGGTAAGTAGTAAGTGGTTAGTAGTTAGTTGGTAGTTGTTAGTATTTAGAGTTAAAACATTCTTTTTAGAATCATCAATTTTATTATTTTAAAATACTTTATGACGGATTGGTTTTATCCTTAATTAAGCATTAAAAATACAATAGTGTTCTTTGAATTGCCCCTAGCTTTTGCTAGGGGTTTATAAGTTTTATCCTCAATTAAGCATTAAATTAAGTTTATATGCTCAGTTAAATTATAATGTTTGATTTTTTTCTTCATACTGTTTGAATTTTATCTTTTTAACCAATTGAAGGTTTATTTTTGATTATATATTTCAGATTTAAAAATTTGATTGATAAATTTATCAGTGTAAAACAAACCAACATGAGAAGAATCTTCCTATTTGCGTTCCTCGGTGTGTTTGCGCAAGCAAATGCACAAAATAGACCTGTTACAGGCACAGATCGAATAAAGGCATTCGAAGTCCAAAAAGCACTTACTCAAAAATCTTCTTACAAAAATTTACTGTGGAGAAATATCGGACCAGATAATATCTCCGGCCGAACTACTGAAGTATTGGGTGTTTCAGGAAATAAAAACATTATTTACGCTTCTTTTGCTTCTGGAGGATTTTGGAAAACTGAAGATGCAGGGAAATCGTGGAAATCTTTGTTCGACAACCAAGGCACATTGAGTGTTGGTTCTTTTGCAGTAGCACCATCAAACGATAAAATCATTTATTTGGGTTCTGGTGAAGCAAATATTTTTCGTGCTAGTCTTCCAGGCATGGGCGTTTACAAATCAGTTGATGGAGGAAAATCGTGGAACCATGTTGGACTTGCCAATACAAGCACCATTTCTAGAGTAATTGTTCATCCTACCAACCCTGATTTGGCTTATGTTGCTTCAACGGGTAACGAATGGAGTTACAACAAAGAACGTGGATTGTTTCAAACAATAGATGGGGGAAAAACTTGGAAACGTTTGATTCCTGAAGATCCTAATGGTATCATCGACTTAATAATAGATCCAACTAACCCTAATACTTTATACGCTTCTTCATGGAATCGTATCCGTTTGCGTTGGAGTGATCCAACCCCACAAGACGGTGATTTCATCTGGAAATCTATTGATGGCGGAAAATCTTGGAAAAAACTAACTACAGGTTTACCCGAAACAAAGTTTACCGGAAGAGTTGGAATTGCACTTTCTCGATCTAATCCAAATGTTTTATATGCTTATGTAGATAACCATACTCCAAAGCGTGATCCTAAACCTGGTGAACTAGATCCTTATGGTCGTCCAATTTCTGTAATTCCGATGGGTGTCCAAGTTTATCGCTCTAACGATGCTGGTGAAAGTTTTGCAAAAGTAAGCACCGAAGACGATAAATTAGAGCGTTTTGCAGGTACTTATGGTTGGGTATTTGGACAAATTCGTGTAGATCCTACCAACGAAAATCTAGTTTACATAATGGGGGTTCCATTGGCAAAAAGTACAGATGGAGCAAAAACCTTTACTGTTATGCGTCCTGATAAAGGCGGCGACCGCATCCATGGAGATAACCATGCACTTTGGATTGATCCAAAAGATCCGCAATATATGATTAACGGAAACGATGGTGGTGTTATTAGAACTGAAAACGGTGGCAAAAAATGGGATAATTTCTTTGATGTATTGCCTACTACTCAGTTTTACAATATTGCTTACGACATGAAACAGCCTTATAATATTATTGGCTCGGTTCAAGATGAAGGCAGTTTGATGGCAAATATCAAAAACACCTTTGGAAAAAAAGATTCAACCATTCTAAATTGGAAATTTGGCCCAGGTGGTGAAGGAACCATTCATGCCGTTGACCCTAAAAATGCTGAAATCGTTTATTCAAGTACTTTTTACGGTAGATTACAGCGTAGCCAAATGTTTAAAGATTCAACACAAAACATAAGCATTTTCCCTAAAAAAGCAGACGGAGAAGATATCCATCGTGGAGAATGGTTGGCTTATACCTTGTTGTCTTCCCACGATAACCAAACATTATACCATGGCTTTCAATATCTCTTTAAATCAGCAGATCAAGGAAAAACTTGGAAACGCATTAGTGAAGATCTTACCCATAACAATCCAAAGAATATGGGGAAAACGCCTTATGCAATTAACCACCAAGCAATAACTGCTATTGATGAATCGCCAATTACCAAAGGTGTTTTATATGTAGGAACCGATGATGGAAGGGTTTGGAGCACCAAAAATGATGGCGGAAATTGGACAGAAATTGTAAAAGGTTTGCCTGCTAATGTTCATGTTTCAAGACTTGTAGCTTCAAAATATGACGCAGCAACTGTTTATGTAACTTTATCAGACAGAAGAGAAGACAACAACACCCCGTATATTTTTAAAAGTACAGATAATGGAAACACTTGGGTTTCTTTAGCAAATAATCTTCCTGCTGCACCAGTAAATGTGGTAAGAGAAGATCCTAAAAATCAAAATGTTTTATTTTGTGGAACTGATATGGGCATTTATGTGAGTAAAGACAAAGGAAAAACTTGGCAATCATTGCAAACCAACTTGCCGGCAACTGTAAGTGTTCAAGATTTGTTCATTCATCCTAGAGATTTAAATCTTGTAATAGCAACTTATGGACGAGGAATCTGGTCTTTAGATGATATTTCAAGTTTAAGAAAATAAAATAGAAATGTAAAGACTTTGTAATAAGGGATAAACCTTATTCAATAGGAAATCAATAAATTAAGGCTCAATACAAACAAGTTAAACAAACTGAATGTATTGAGCCTTATAGTTTTAACCCTAAACTACAAAATTAAAAAAACTCAAAGGTGTTGTTTTGAATTGTCCCTAGCTTTAGCTTGGTGTGAATGAATAATATAGCTTTTCTTTAGCAAAATATTTAAGTATAATATTCTAATACGGTATCTTGATTTAATAGATAAGATGAAATATTTGAACTTAGAATTTACATTCCAGCGTTAACTTTAGTACTAGTTGATTGTCGTCTAAGTTTTTTTCCAAACAAAGCGTATCAATCAATTCATTTTCTTCATTGTATAAAGAATAAGACATTTTTAATTGATGGTTTTCTGGATTAGAGTTAACAACAAAAGATTGTAATAAAACATTTCTACCAGATAGTTTTTTAATGTTTCCGAGTGGATATCTAATAACTTTTGCTCTTAAAAAAAGTAGTGATTCGCCTTCAATTTGTAAAACTTCAGAGTGGAATTGTTTGTTTTGGGAATCGATAGTTAAATAAACATTCCCATCCTTGCAGGCATAGTTCATTTGTTGGGATAAAGCCCATGGTTTGGTGTTAATCATTGTGAGTTCAAAGGTTAGTGTTAATAAAAAATTAAGGTTAGCAATATTTAACAATACTGACAATGGCAGATTTGCTACATGTTAAACAAAGTGAAAATACATCAGAGCTTATAACTTTTTATCATTCAAATAATCCATTAAATAAAATACGGTAGGGAAGCAAAGAATAACAATGGTAAAAGGCAAAAACCAGCTACCAATCTTAAATATAGATTTTTTTGTAATTAAATAAATGGATATAATTAAAACGCTGAAAGTAATGAGTACGGAAATTTGCAAAATGTTAAATAATCTAATAGTTTTTGCGTTTCCTTTTTCTTGATTTTTTTTATTTAGTTTAAATAATAATGCGGGGTATTTTATTAAAACTGAAATTAAAAGATAAATAAATATTCCAATAATTGGTAAAATAAGAAAATTAGATTTATTTCCATAAGCGTCTACTTCGCCATTTTCATTGAAATGCGTAGGAATAGTATCAGGTAATAAAAAAGCAACAATTATTGAAAATGCCAAAAAAACTATAAATAGCCATCTTTTGAACACGTATAAAAACGTGTCAAAACTTAAAGGGTTGGGTTTCATTAGTAGAGGTAAAATATTAAAAGCGAACAAATTATACACCTGAAAAGCTAAAATATTAAATAAAAACTTTTCTAATTATATTTAAAAATAAAACATTTTTAATATATATTTTGGTTATTCATCTAATTTGAAATGGTATTTTCTTGACATATTCCTCTTTTTTAGCATAACTCATTAGTGGTCAAGTAAAAAAAATATTTAATATGAGTTATTAATTTTAAATTTCCACCCAACCATTTAATCTAAAAACAAGTCTTTTAGTAATAACTCTTTATCATTATGTCAATTGCAGAAATCGCAATAGAAAAAATCCACAAAACGGAAAATAATACTCACCAATTCAGCATACTCATACCTTCATGGAACAACCTGCCATATTTGCAACTTTGTATCAACAGCATAAGAAAAAACTCAACACATAAACATCAAATAATTGTTCACATCAACGAAAGTAAAGATGGTACGCTCGAATGGGTAAGAAATCAACCTGATCTTGATTATACTTATTCAGTAAATAATATTGGTATTTGCTATGCACTAAATATTGCAGCAAGTATTTCCCATACCGATTACATATTGTATATGAACGACGATATGTATGTTTGTCCAAATTGGGATGATGTATTGTTGCAAGAAATCAGAACAATTGGCCACAAGAACTTTTTCTTGTCTGCAACCATGATTGAACCTTATGATAGTCAAAACACTACCATGCTGTTTATGGATTTTGGAAAGAAAATTGAAAGTTTTGATGAAACCAAATTGCTAAACGAATACAACAGCAAATCTTTCAAAGATTGGACTGGTGCTACATGGCCTCCAAATATTGCACATAAAGATGTGTGGATTGCTGTTGGAGGATATAGTGTAGTTTTTCATCCTGGCATGTATTCAGATCCCGATTTCTCTATGAAACTTTGGCTTTATGGTATCCGCTATTTTAAAGGGATGGCTGCAAGTAGAGTATATCATTTTTCTGGAATTTCTACAAAAAGAGTCAAACAGAATTCAGGGTATTATATGTTTATCCAAAAATGGGGGATACCAACTAGTTTTACGATGAAAAAGTTTTTACAAATGGGTAAACCTTTTACTGGGCCTGTTACTGCACCGAAATTCAATTCTAAAATCAATTTTAAAAACTCTTACAAAAGAATTGTTTCTGCTGTAAAAGCATCGGTTTCAATGGAGTAGAATACATTTTTTGCCAAGATGTAGATGCACACTATTTCATTCAATTATTTGGCTAAAGTCAATTGGATAATTTTTTTAACCACAGCTGAAGCTGGGGGGTGTTGAAAGAATATTTACATTCTGAAAATTATAAAATTATGAAAATCATGATTCAGACAAAAGTTTACTGATTTGCTTACAAGGCGATATTTTAGTTTAACCAAAATATGTGTTAGTAAAATATAAAGGAGTTCTTTCAATAGCCCCCAGCTTCAGCTGGGGGTTATTGATTATTATAGATTGGCTTTAGCCAAAATATGAACAAATACTTCCAATAGTTATTTTGGGTTAACAAGGCGATGGTTTTGGAAACAAGGCTACCTTTCTAATCGCCATTTGCATACTAAAGTTATTTTATATCTTTCAACAAATGCTTTTGCACTTTTCCTAAAGCGGTTCTTGGAATCATCTCTATGCAATAAAAGGATCTTGGAATTTTGAAACTGGCAAAAGTATATTTACAAACCGTTTCAACCAATTCGGCATTGTAAGTTTTATCTACCACCAAATAAGCTACAGGAACCTCTCCCCTTGTTTCGTGTGGTATCCCTACAACTGCTGCTTCTATCACACCAGGTTGCTCCGTTAAAAACTCTTCTATCTCTCTTGGATAAATATTAAATCCACCACTGATGATCAAATCGGATTTTCTGCCCTTCAACGTAAAATAACCATCCTCCGACAAAATACCTATATCACCGGTTTTGAAATACCCATCTACAAATGCTTCTTTTGTTGCTTCCGGACGTTTCCAATACCCCGCAAACACATTCGGCCCTTTTATGTACACCTCCCCTTCTTCTCCAACAGCTGCAATTTCACCGCTATTGTCTACTACCTTTGCCGAAATTCCTGGTAAAGGGAAGCCTACTGTACCGGCTCTTCTTTCTCCAACATAAGGGTTGCTGATGTTCATTAAGGTTTCTGTCATACCATAACGCTCTAAAATTACAGAACCATATTTCTTCTCAAAAGCCTCCATAACTTGAGCAGGCAATGGTGCTGATCCACTCACAAACAACCTTCCATTTGCACCAATTTCCTTTGCTGTGGCATCGTCAAAATCCAACATCCTAATAAATACGGTTGGTACGCCAAAAAACAAACTAGGCCTAAATCCTAAAAGTTCTTCTGTAGCTTTTTGGTGCTCAAAGCGTACCAATAATTTCATCAAACAACCACTAATCAACCAACAATGTATTCCATTTGCCAAACCATGTACATGAAACAATGGCAAAGACAACAAAAACCTATCTGCATCTGTAATCTTCCAACAAGTAGTTATATTAATACCGTTACTTATAAAATTATTATGGGTTAAAATGGCTCCTTTTGATGTTCCAGTTGTACCACTGGTATATACCAACGCTGCTGGACTATCACCGGTAGTTTGTATGGGTAATCGATGCGTAGGTTGTTGTTCGACTAATGCTATCAAGTCATTCAATTGAAAGGCATCAAATCCGCCGGGCACATCTCCATTTGCAATAAGTAACCTTGGCTCTGCATCTGCCAAAATGTGTGAAAGTTCTCGCTCTTTGTAAAGGATATTTATCGGCACAAATACAATCCCCGTTTTGGCACAAGCAATATAGAGATCTATCATCTCCACGCAATTCTCAAGATAAATGCAAATTCTATCTCCAGACTTGCAACCTTTTTGCAATAACAAATGTGCCATTTGGTTGCTGCGTTCTTCGATATCTCCAAATGTATAAGTTACTTCTCCAAAAATTAAAGCGGTTTTGTCTTTTCTATCAATCAATGACAAATCAAACAACTGCACTAAATTCATACCTTTTATTTTTTATCTATCAAACCAGCTCTTATGTAATTGATCTTATTTTATCCTTCCGGTTTCGTTGAACTTTTGCAAAACAGGTTTTGCCCAAACTTTATACCCTTCTATATTATAATGCAACTTGTCGTCACGATAATATTGTTGAGTCATTGGTTTGCCGTCTGCACCTAAAAAGAGATGTCCGGTTTCAACAAAATAGGTTTGGGGGATTGTAGCTGCCCAAGTTTTTACCAATTCATTTGCTTCTGAAACTTTATCCCAAACCATCCAACGTTTTTCAGCAGGAGAAATTTGGTTCCAATAAACCGGAACCTCAGGATATTTTTGCCTAATTTTCTTGGTGATGTATTTCACCAACTCAAGAACTTGTATCGGTGATTTGTCAAGATTGCTTCCGGTGATATCATTGCCAACATATAAAAATACGGCTTGTGGATTGTGGGCTACCAACAATCG
>CAMBYC010000121.1 GCA_945871875.1 Sphingobacterium thalpophilum | reverse complement strand
TTGTCCTCCAACAAATGGTTCAATAGTAAATTTCTTAGTGATAATATTCTTTTTGATTCATCTTGTAGTTGAAATTTACTTATTTCACAAGCTTTTCCAAACCCAACTATACCCGGTACATTTAAAGTTCCACTGCGCATTTTTCTTTCATGTCCACCTCCATACAAGAATGGTTGAATGTTGAGTTTGGGTGTTTTTTTTCTTATATACAAAGCACCACATCCTTTGGGACCATACATTTTGTGGGCAGAAAAACACATCAAATCAATCTTTTTATCTATAACATCAACAGGAATTTTACCTACCGCTTGAGTAGCATCACAAAAAAATGGAATATTGTGTTTTTGTGCAATGTTTGCCACTTGTTCTACTGGCATGATGACCCCCGTTTCATTGTTGGCATACATCATGGAAATAAGTTTGGTGTTGGGTGTAATTGCATTTTCCAACTCCTTTAAATTTGGTAAGCCATCAGATTGAACCGGTAGTATTGTTGTAGAAATACCCTTCGTTTGAAGATAATAATACACATCTAAAACTGCCTTATGTTCTGAAGTAAATGTAATGATATGCGTTTCTTTAACATTATAAGGTTCTACAATGCCTCTAATTGCCAGATTAATTGATTCTGTTGCACCAGATGTAAATACGATTTCGTTAGGGGTAGCATTAATTAGGTTCGCTACATTTTCTCTTGCAATTTCAACGGATTCTTCTGCAAGCCAGCCATAGCTATGTGTTTTACTGGCTGCATTTCCAAAATGAATACCAAAAAATGGCAACATCGCCTCAACAACCAATGGATCACAAGGGGTTGTAGCATTATAATCGAGGTAGATAGGGTAGTTGGTCATGCTTTTGGCTTTGTGTTTTTAAGATTTTGATATCTTGATTAATCATGCCTTTCTCCATCTTTAACTTTAAACACATGTAGTATATAAGGGAAAATGGCATCCATGGTTTCTGCAGTTCCTTTTGGCGAACCTGGTAATGTAATGATAAGGGTGTTTCCCAAAAATCCCGCTACTCCGCGACTTAGCATTGCATAAGGTGTTCGCTGCTGCCCGTAATTTCTTGCTGCTTCCATTATCCCAGGCACTTCTCTGTCTATTATGGCTTTTACAGCATCTGGTGTTACATCTCTTGGTGATAAACCTGTTCCACCTGTGAAAAGAATTAAATCAAATCCTTCGTCTTTTAAATTAAATACCGTTTTTTGTATAATATCAATTTCATCTGGAATGGTTTGTTGATACCCAACCTCTAATCCATAACTGATTAATTTTTCAACTACAATTCCTGCACTTTTATCTTGATTCAATCCTTTGGAAATGCTGTCGCTACAAGTAACTACTGCTATTTTAAGGGTTTCTGGATAGGCATATTTGATGTCTGATTTCCCTCCTTTTTTAAATTCCAAACGGATATTAGAGATTTCAATTCCTTTATCAATTGGTTTCAGCATATCATACATCGTTAAAGCTGTAATTGCCGCTCCATGCATGGCTTCTACCTCAACGCCAGTTTTATACACTGTATGTACTTCAACCTTTATTATAATTTTTAAACCTTCTATTGAATGTGTTATAGAAGTATATTCGATGGGTAAGGGGTGGCAATCTGGAATTACTTCATAAGTTTTTTTGCAAGCAAACAAACCAGCAGCTCTGCTAAATTCAAAAACATCTCCCTTGGGTACGGTTCTATTTACAATGGCTTCAATGGTTTCAGCTTTTGAAACTTTAACTTCTGCTATTGCAACTGCTTCACGAAGGGTGGTAGATTTATGGGTAATATTTACCATGATAATTTAGTTTCTGGTTTTATTGATTGACTTTCCATTGGTAACTTTCGTCTTCAAAGATTTCTTTACCCCAAACTGGTAAATTTTCCTTAATGCTTTCAACACAAGCATTGCATGCTTCAATAGCAGCTTTTCTATGTTTAGATGATGTGAATACAAATAGGCAAATCTCCCCAGTTTTAACAACACCTAAACTGTGGTAAACGTGCATACAAATTAAAGGGTAAGCTGCAAAAATGGATTCTCTTATTTCTGACATTCTTTTTAAAGCCATTTCCTCATAAGTGGTATAATCAATAGCAGCAACTTTTCTATCATCCACTTCATCTGCTCTAACTTGTCCTAAAAATATACTATGTCCTCCAATTTCAGTTTGTGTATTGTGTTTGCTGATGCTTTCTGCTATAAAAGCTGGTGAAATAGGACCTTCAATGAAAATGTTTCTCTTTTTATGTTCGCTCATGGGATTGGTGGTTGGGTTACACAATTGCGTTGATTCCGCCTTTGATACTTAAAAAAGTTTTAGCTGGAAATTTATTTGACATTGATTTCGCAGCTTGAAGGCTTCGGGTTCCTGATTGACAAATAAATAGAATCTTACCAAATTTTAGTTCATTAATAGTTGTTTCTAAGGTTGAAAGTGGAATACTCAAATGTTGCCATTGGTGTATTTTAGGTGTTTCATCTTTTTCACGAATATCTATTAATATTACATCGTTTGAAAACAATAGTTCAGAAATCTCAATTGAATCAATTTCTAAATTTGCTGTTTCATTATAATTACAAAGCCATTCGTAGTTTGTTTGAATAAAATCTTCAGTGGTTTCGGGTGTTTTTATTTGTAGATTTGGTTGAAGTTTTATAGTTAAAATTTTATGGTTGAGGGCATTATAAATTAAAAGTTGATCTATTAAAGGTTGACCTATACCCGTAATTAGTTTGATGACTTCTGTAGCTTGCATCGTGCCAATAATTCCAGGTAAAACACCTAATATTCCAGCGTCTGAACAGTTTTGCACTTCATTGGCTTGTGGTGGCGTAGGAAATATATCTCGGTAATTGTTAGGGCGTAAATTATTTAAACTTTGATAATTAAGTACCGCAACTTGTCCTTCAAATTGAGATACTGCACCCAATACCAATGGTTTTAGCATCAATACACAAGCATCATTGATAAGATATCTGCTTGCAAAATTGTCAGTTGCATCTACAATAATATCATAGTTTATAAAATGTTCAATGCATTGTTCTTGCTTGAAATATTCAGCATAAACAGTGATTTTGATGTATGGATTTAGTTGTAGAAGTTTGTTTTTTGCTGATTCTGCTTTGCGATTTCCAACATCCGCTGTAGTAAAAAGTATTTGTCGAGGAAGATTAGAAAGACTAACAACATCTGCATCTGCAATTCCAAGATGTCCAATTCCGGCTGCAGCTAAATATTGCAATATTGGGCAGCCCAAACCTCCGGCTCCAATAACTAAAACATTGGCATTGGTAAGTTTCTGCTGTGCTTCCGGTCCAAAGCCATTTAAAATCAATTGCCTGTGGTATCTTTCTTGAAATTGTGGATCAATCATAATTAGCCTCCTGAAAATGGGGGTAAAAAAGCTAAGGTATCTCCAATGTTGACAACTGTATTTTTAAGAATCACCTCGTTGTTTAAAGCGATAACAAACTTTGCATTCGCCATTTCTGGAAATTTTTCAAACAAATACAATTGTAAAGATTCTGTATCTACTATATTTTCTATTGTCATATTGTTTGATCCAACCAAAGTAGAAAGTTGACCAAAAAATAGCAGGTTGATTGACATATTATTGATTCAAATTAAGCATTAGTAAACAATAGTTTATAGGAGGCAAAAGCCAAAACAATTGCCAAAGCATATTTCAAAAATTGTTGGTTAAATTTAAATGCCCCCAACCAAGAACCAAGTAATCCACCCACAAATGCAATTCCCACAAATTCAAACATAGATACATTTAGGGGAATACCTTTGGTAATTTGACCAATTAAACCCGACAATGAATTTACAAAAATAAACATAGCACTTATTGCGGCAGTTTGTTTTTGGTTTGTCCAGCGAAGCAGCAACAATATGGGTGAAAGTATAATTCCACCGCCAATTCCAATCAATCCTGAAACAAAGCCTATTGAACCTCCAATTGCAATTGAACCTAGAATATTGTTTTCTTTAAGTTCTTCGTCAGTATAATTGCGATAAAATAAAAATCTGGTAATCGGGAATATTAAAAATATGCCTAGTATTTTTTTGTAAATATTGCCATCAAGGGTAATCATCCCGCCCAAAAAGGAAAGTGGAATTGATGCTAATGCAAAAGGCAGGAAAATCTTCCATTTGAAATGTCCATTTCTATAAAACTGTATAAAAGCGGTTAATGAAACAAAAAGGTTCAAAAGCAATGCTGTTGGTTTCATCAATGCTGGAGTCATATTGAATATAGCCATAAGTGCCAAATATCCACTGGCTCCTCCATGCCCAACCATCGCATATAAAAAAGCTACAATAAAAATCAAAAGTTTAAAAAGTAATTCCATGATTTACATTAAAAGCTTGGAAACAAATGAAATTCAACCCAATCACCAGCTTGAAATTCTGTTGAAGATTCTGGCAATACTACCAATCCGTTTGCACGTGCAAAGGTATTGAGTTTGTAAGATTCTTGTCCAGTTAAAATAGATACAAATTCTCCATTGTAAAATGCTTTTACAAAATGGGTAAGTCCGGCCAGCTTTTTATAATTGTTTGAAAGTTGAACTTGAAGTTTTTGCAATTCCATTTTCCGGTGCATCAATTTCCCTAATGCAGGCAATATATATTCATAAAAGCAGGTTAGAACGGAAGCGGGATTTCCTGGTAATCCAAAAACCGGAATTGAATTTTTTATTCCGAATAGTATTGGTTTGCCGGGTTTTTGTTTGATTTTATGAAAAACCTTTTCAATTCCACAATTGTCAAATGCCAATCCGGTAAAATCATAATCTCCAACACTTACTCCCCCCGACACAATTACCATATCAAAATAGGAAAGAGAAAAGTCAAGTTCCTGTTGAATTGCATGAAGGTTGTCTTCAATAATATCCGTTTCCACATGATGAATGCCCAATTGAGAAAATGCAGCTTTTAACAAATAAGTGTTTGCATTAAAAGTTTTGCCATAGGTTAAAACTGTACCCGGTTCTTGAATTTCATTGCCGGTAATGATGATTTTTATTTTCGGAGTTGGAAAAACCTTTACTTTATCAATGCCAATTCCTGCTAAAAAACCTACAGCAGCCGGAGTTATTGACATTCCCGATTCCATTGCTAATGCTCCTTCTAGAATTTCTGATCCAATGGGTCTAATATTATCGCCAAATCTTAATTTATCATCAAGAATTATCAAAGTCTCATTTATGATTTCACATTTTTCTATCATTACCACCACATTTGCTTCATCAGGAACAGCTGCTCCGGTAAAAATCTTTACGGTTTTTCCTTTTGGAAGATGAAATGGTTCTTGAGTTCCAGCAGGAATTTCTCCCATGATGGGTAAAATTTCCTTTAATTCTTCTATATCTAGTGCAAAACCATCCATACTAGATTGTCGATAGTTTGGAATGGAATATGGTGCATAAATGGGTTCAGCTAAAACCAAACCTGTTGATATTTCTATTGGTAAAAAAACAGGTTTTAATGAAACAATTGAATCTTCAATATATTGTTTTGCCTCTTCTACACTTATCATTACGGGATATTCTGCCATTTGAATTAATATTTAAACAATTGATTTAGAATTTTAGAATACGATTAACCACCAATGGTAATCATACTTCGGTTTTCCAATTTGTTGGTTTCAATTTTATCTGTTGCCGTGGTAAATTGACCGCCTAGTTCTTTTTCTTTGGACTTAATATTTTGATGAATCAAAGGAATAATGTCTTCTCCATTTCTGAATGGGGTAAGCAAATCTGTTTCTGATGTTGAAAACAAACAGTTTTTTAATTTACCATCTGCTGTTAATCTTATTCTATTGCAATCGCCACAAAATGGCGAGCTCATTGTAGATATTACAGCAAAGGTTCCAAGATGCCCAGGTACAATATATTTTTTGGCGGTTTCATGCACTATTCTTTCCAAAGGTAAAATGTCAAATTGCTCACTTGCCAATGCCAATATATTTTGCCAAGTAAATACTTTTTCATTGTTCCAATGATTTCCAGTGAATGGCATGAATTCTATAAATCGCACATGAACGGGCAAGTGTTGCGTAAGCTTTATAAAATCAATGACTTCATTTTCGTTTATGCCTTTCATCACAACCACATTGATTTTTACATTGAATCCCTTATCAACCATTAAAAGAATATTCTTGTAAACGTCTTCAAATAAATCTCGCTTGGTTAAGAATAAAAATTTTTCTTTTTGAAGGGTATCTAAACTAATATTAAGCGATTTAATTCCAGCTTCTTTTAATACTTTCGCAAATTGGTTAAGTCTGCTGCCATTTGTTGTGATTGTCAAGTTTACGGGAAGTGCTGATATTTTGCTGATTATAGCACCAAAATCTTTCCGCACCAAAGGCTCACCACCTGTAAGTCTGATTTTATCCACACCCAATTGAACAAATATTTTTGCAATAGCGTCAATTTCATCTGCTTGCATCAGTTTGCTTGCTGGTGTGAAATCATATTCATCATCTGGCATGCAATAAAAACAACGCAAATTGCAATTGTCGGTTAAAGAAATTCTAAGGTAGTTGTGTATTCTATTGTGGTTGTCTACAATCATTTCATATTTGTTGTGCGTTGGACAAATTTTGATAATCTTCGGGAGTATCTATATCAAAGATACCCGCATCAAAATCTACAATCGCTACTTTTTCACTATTTTCTAAAAGTATTTTTCTTGCCCCAGTATCGCCTTTTAACTGAAATAATGCGTTGAAATGTGATTTGAGCAGCAGGGCAGGGGTACCAATTTTGCCATTATAACGGGATGCGGCTGCTTCAAAACCAGTTTCAACTTGAACATTTATCAATTCTTCAATTACTTCTTTTGTAACAAAAGGTTGATCGCAAACCATAAATACAACGCCCTCAATGTTGGGTGAAATTTCTATAAGTTTTTCTAAGCCAATTCTAACAGAACTTGCCATTCCTTCATTCCAATTGATATTTTCTACAATAGAAATTTCATCATGCAAAATATTGGCTTCAATCTTTACTTTAAATGCTCCCAATACCAAAACTACTGGCTTTAAATGGGTCGAAATAGCAATATCTATTACTTTATTGATCAACAATTTGTTGTCAAATGTTAAAAGCTGTTTGGGTGCTCCCATTCTTTTGCTTTCTCCTGCTGCAAGAATCACAATTCCTATGTTCTTATTTGCTTTTTGCATGCTTAATCTACTCTTTTTTCTGTTGTTTTGATGGCTTCTCTAGAGTGGATTACATCATTTTTAAATTTTAAAAATCCCCCTGCTTTGCCAGATAAAACCGCTTTGATTTCGGCAATTATACTTAATGCAATTTCTTCTGGAGTTTCTGCTCCAATTTCTAAACCAGTTGGTCCATAAACTTTTTGCAGCATTTCAGAGGTAATATCCATCCCTTCATTGCGCAATTCCTCCAACATTCTATCCAATTTCAACTTTGGTCCTAACATGCCAATATATTCAGGCATTTTGGGTAGTAATGCTTTTAGCATTGCCAAATCGTAATTGTAATTGTGTGTCATCATTACAAAAACAGTTTGATCATCAATTGTAATTTGGTCTAATACTTTCTCTGGTTTGCTCACTAAAATTTGACAAGAGGAAGTAAATCTATCAGGCGTTGCGTGTGTATTTCTTCCATCAACTACACTAACTTCCCAACCCAAACAGGTTGCTATTTTTACCATTGGAACAGCATCATTTCCAGCACCAATAATCACCAAATGAATTGGGGGCTCAATACATTCAATAAACGCTGTAACCGATATATTTTCAGCTATAAACTGTTTAAAGGTTGATTGTTTTTTTGTTAATGCATCTTTTGCTTCAGCAATAATTGAATCTTCTAAAAAATTGTAAGGAATATTTCCCGATATTTCTCTATTGTGTTCTAAAAGAAAGCAAGTTCCGGGTTGTTCAGCTCTTTTGTTTTCAGGAAAAAATAAGGTTACTAAAACGGCAGGTTGTCTTACTGTTATTGCTTTTTTGATGAGTTGAATGGCTGAGTAATAGTTTTCTGGATTTATGGGTTCAAACAAAACATGAATGATTCCAGCACATCCCAATTGAACACCCAATGCCACATCATCTTCATCACTAGTATCATAAACCACAAGTTTAGATTGTTGTTGTCCAATTGCCAACAAAGCTTTTCTAAGTGCATCACCCTCTAAACAACCTCCACTTATTGCACCTGTCATTTCACCAATATCATTAATCAACATTCTAGCTCCCGGTCTACGATAAGATGATCCATTTAGTTGAACCACTGTTGCTAATGCCGTTTTTTGTCCTGCTTTTGTTGCCTTTTCAAAAGCTGCAATTATTTCTTGAAGAGCATTCACTTTGTAAAATGGTTGATTAAAACTGAATAAACACTAATATATAAATTTAAGTTCGTTCACTTGACGATTTCAAGATTTTTAGATTTTACACAAAAGAACTTTTGCTTCAATCTATTGTTTATAAACCTTTGATTGATTTAAAGATTTTGAAGATTAATTAATGCTGGATATAGGGATTTAAATCACTAATAAAATTATATTTTCGCTTTTTGATTGTATCGTGTTGCAACAATCAAAATCAAAAATCTTTAAAATAAATGTTAAATAATTACAGATGAAAAAAGCAATTGTTGGTGTTTTTTTGGTGACTTTATTAGCAAGTTCAAACAAAAGTTTAGCATGGGGTAGGGAAGGGCATCATATCATTTCACAATTGGCATTTCAAATGTTGAAGCCAGCCACACAAGAAAAATATTTAAAGATTTTAAATGGAATTTCAGTTGATTCTGCTGGAGTTTGGCTTGATGCAGTTAGAGGAAAAGCGCCATATACTTCATTAGATGTAACGCATTATATCAATGCAGAAAAAGGAGAAGCTATAGATTTTACAGCAACCAATAATGTGTATTGGGAATTGAACCAAGTTTTAAAAGCTTTGAAAGAAAATGATGGTAAAGCTCAATTTACTCAGCAAGAGCAAGTTTTGATTTTAACCCATTTGGTAGAGGATCTTCACCAACCTTTGCATGTTGGTTATGGTGTAGATAGAGGAGGAAATAGTGTTTTTGTTCAATACAACAACAAAAAGTACAATTTGCATGCTTTGTGGGATTATGGGATTATTGAACAAACACAAATTACAAAAGATGAAGTATGGAATTCAATAGAATCAATGTGGGGATGTAAGAAGAAAAAGATCCAAAGAGTTGATTTGAAAGTTTGGATGAATGATGCAAGAACCCA
>CAMBYC010000120.1 GCA_945871875.1 Sphingobacterium thalpophilum | reverse complement strand
TTACCAATGGAAATCAAATTTCAGTCCTGAAATAAATTTTACTATTACAGATACATCATCGGCTTATCGAATATTTTTTGTAATAAGACACACAAATGCTTATCGTTACAACAATTTATGGATCAGTTTAAAAAGCACATCCCCAGGTTCAATTGCTGCACAAGAACAACGTTTTGATTTACCATTGGCAGCTTCAGACCAATGGCTTGGAACGGGTATGGATGATATATTTGAGCATCGAATTTTATTATACAGAGAACCGGTTAAGTTTAAAACTTTCGGTAAATATTCAATAACAATAACTCAAATTATGCGAGATAACCCGTTGTTGTATGTTATGAATGTAGGTATTCGCTTGGAGAAAATTATAAATTGATGAAAATCCGCACATTAAGTCAAAGTAAAAAATTGACCTTAATTACATGGGTTTATTGGATTTTGCTGAGCTATATTGTTGCTGCATTAGTATGGTGGTATATTGAATTGGTGCAGCAAAATGATGAGATGTTCGATTATAAAAAGGAACTACTTTCCCGAGCAGGAACAATCAGCAAAGAAACGCTAGCTTTTATTGAAAAAGAAAAGCATGTTAACCAAATGCAATATATTGGCGAAGGGTTAACTTTTTTGGCATTAATGGTTTTAGGTGCAGTTTTTGTTTACCGTGCAGTAAGAAAAGAAATCAAGATAAATTTTCAACAGCAAAATTTTATGATGGCAATTACGCATGAATTAAAAACACCAATTGCCATTACCCAACTTAACTTAGAAACACTGCAAAAAAGAAAACTTACCGAAATTCAACTACAAAAATTGATATCCAATACATTAGAAGAAAACGGACGATTAAATACTTTATGCGATAATATTCTACTTGCCTCCCGAATAGATGCTGGAAAATATCAAACCAAGTATGAAAAAATCTCCCTTAGTGAGTTGGTTAACAATACAGTTCAATATTTACAAACCCGCTTTCCAAAAAGAACAATTTTATTTCAAATTGAAGAAGATTTAATGGTATTGGCTGATGCTTTTTTATTGCCTTTGCTATTTAATAACCTAATTGAAAATGCTATCAAATATTCACCTGCAGATAAACAAATAACTGTGTTATTGCAACAAATCAATCGAATTATAAGATTTAGCGTAATTGATGAAGGCATTGGAATTACTTCAGCCGAAAAGTTAAAGATTTTTAATAAATTTTACCGAACCGGCAATGAATCTCAACGCAAAACCAAAGGAACAGGTTTAGGATTATATTTATCTGCAAAAATTGCTGAAGATCACAATACCACAATAAAAATAACTGATAATCTACCTAACGGAAGTATTTTCACCGTCGATTTTATTGCATTGTAAATTATTTTAGATTTTCTTTTATTTGTGAAAGATTAGATTTTTTTCATTTAACCCCAAAATATATGATCACTGATATATCTAAACCAAATATTTTACTAGTAGAAGATGAAGAAAATTTTCTGGAAGCATTGAAGCTCAATTTAGAAATGGAAGGTTATGAGATTACTTGCGCAAATGATGGGGCTGTGGCACTCCAACTTTTAGAAAATGCATGTTTTGATTTGGTTATATTAGATGTAATGATGCCTGAAGTTGATGGCATTGCAGTTGCGGAAACATTACGAATTCAAAACAATGATGTACCTATTTTAATGTTGAGTGCCAAAAGCAGTGGGGCAGATCGGGTATTAGGATTAAAAAAAGGAGCAGACGATTACCTAGTAAAGCCTTTTAACCTTGAAGAGTTATTGTTGCGTATTCAAAAGTTAATAGAAAAGAATACAAGACTGAGTCAACAACCCTCAACAATTAACAGCTTTATTTTTGGAGGCAATAAGATTGACTTTAATGCTCAAACATGTTTTACGCTTCGGGGAGATAATATTTTACTAAGTAAAAAAGAAACTATGCTATTGAAGCTCTTAATTGAAAATAAAAATGAGGTAGTATCAAGGGAAAAAATACTACAAACAGTTTGGGGATACCAGGTTTTCCCTAACACAAGAACGATTGATAACTTTTTATTGAATTTTAGAAAATATTTTGAGACGGACCCCAAGAACCCTACTTTTTTTCATTCGGTAAGGGGAGTAGGTTATAAGTTTACAATATAACCAATTTGGAAAGCAATTAAGATTGATGAGAAACTATGAATTCAATTTTCTTGTAGGCTTCTTCCATTTGTGAAGCATCAATAACTGGTGTGTATTTTGCTAAATCAACTTCTAAACGCATAGCTTCAACCAATTGAATTACAACACTATTTAAACCTTTTTCAGATAAAATTGATTTCCAATTGCTCATATCTGTAACTCCATGGATATCTGTTATCCAATAATCTAGCACTTGGTTTAATGAATCATAAAACTTGTTTTGTGTTCCAGTTTCTAATGATTCTTTTAATCTACGCAATTTGTATTTTAGCAGTGCGTCTTTGCTTTCAGCTGTTATGGTGGGATTGAGACCATCAGAATGTGATATATTCTCTTCAATTTTAGATGGTCTTATCTTTTTTCTAAAAATTATAAACCCAATTGCCAACAATAACATTACACAACCACTTATCAAAAGTAACATAAACCCATTATTCCTGGGGAAGCCAGCATCAATTTTAGAAGACTTAGGAGTTACAATTTTAGGACCTAAAACGGTTAAAGGCAATGATAAAGTTTCAATAGAAGAATATTCCTTTGTTATTGGATTAAAAAAACAGAATTTAATAGGTGGAATTTGAAATTCACCTTCCTTTTTTACTGTAAATGGAATTGTAAATACTTTATCGCCTGCAAGTGGAATAACTGTTTTATTGTAAGTTTCAACCGTTACTGGTTCGAAAGCATTAAAATTTTCTGGCCACACTACTTCTGGCACAAAAATCATGGGGAAATTTCCTGCACCACTTATCTTTATCACCAATTTATCAATATCATTTTGATGAACCATTTCATTTTCAAGATTGGCTGTGATGCTGAAATTTCCCACTGCCCCTTGAAATCTAGGTTCTTGGTTTTCTGGCAATGGATTCACTTGTATAGATTCCTCATTGCTAAAAATAACTAGATTTTCTTTAATTATGCCTTTGTTTGGCGAAACTCCGTTTTGCAAATCATCCAAAAGCTCAAATATATCCTCTTCCCGTGCTGCGGAACCAGGTTCCATAAAACTAACCTCATTTTCAACCGACATAGTATCTAACACTAATTTTCCAGTTCGCAATGGATACAATTGAACCTTTCTTAAACTATATACATTGTAAACTTTACCACGATAAGTTTCCTCACCTCCTTGAATGGTTTCATTGTCAAGCATTTCATAAACACTAAATCCATTAAAAGATGGTCGATGTAAAATTTTAGAGTCAGATTTTAAACGTGTGTATAGTTTATAGATAACTTCTATTGGTTCTCCAATGAAACAACTCTTTTTAGAAACAATTAAGCGCAATAAGATATTTTCTTTAATTTTTTTCTTTATGTTTTCTCCTTTTCGAAGCACGAAATCTTGATTTACATCTTGTCTTGGAGCTTGAAATAATGGTTGATATTGTGATTGAACTTTTGATGAAGCCGCCGTTATTGTTATTTTTAATGCATTTGATAGGATTTTTTTACCGTTTACAGTGGCTGAAGCAGCAGGAATTGTAAATGTTCCTTTTGTTAAGGGTTGCAAAATATAGGATACAGAGATGTATTCTTTCATTACACCATTTATCAAACTATATCCCGAACCTTGGTCTGGACCTTGTATTACTTTAAAATTTTTAAAATTAGGAGGATTAAAAGCAGTGATATTTTTCCCATTGGCAATTGTATATTGTACTTGCACAACATCATTTAACGCAATGCTGTTGGCACTTACTTCAAGTGTAAATTGCACATTATCAGCTAACCCTTTAAAAGGACTGCAAATAAAAAGAAAACAAATAACACGGGATAACCACATAAAATTAAATGATTAAACAAAATTACAATAAGATTAAATATAAACTAAAGATCTCCTAATTGTGGACGAAGAATGATATCTTCAACACAAGTTTGCAGAGAAAGTCGGGAAGCAGCAAAAATCATTTCTGCTACATCATTCACTTCCATTATTCTTTCTGGTTGTGCAAATCCTTCCCAAGCTGGTGTAAATACCGCTCCAGGATGAATAGCGGTAACTTTTATTCCATGTGGTTTCATCTCATTACGGAGGTTTTTGGTAAACCCATTTAAAGCAAATTTGCTAATGCTGTAAGCTCCACCATTTGCATAAGCCTGTAATCCTGCAATTGAACACATATTGAAAATATGCCCCGATTTTTCTTTCATCATTTCCGGCAATAATTTTCTGGTAAGATGATAGGCTGAATACAGATTAATGGCAATCATTTTTTCTAAACTACCTTCTGGTTCATTATATACGCTTCCTGGCACAAAAGAGCCTGCATTATTTACTAAAATATCAATTTTTTCAAATTTTGTCAAAATTGCATTAGCTAGATTTTCAACTTCTTCATTTTCGCTTAAATCCGCATTAAAAGAGTAGATGTTGATATTGTATTTTTGAGTCAACTCTTTTTGCCAATCCAAAGATTTATCCATATTTCTTGAACACAGAAATAGATTTGCTCCTGAGGCTGCAAAGCGTTCTGCAATACCTTTCCCAATTCCCTGACTTGCTCCTGTAATTACAACATTCATATTTAACGTATTAAACATTTATTATGTCCAAAGCTATACTATGTTTGCATCAAATTTGAAATAATTGATACTTTATGCAATACGAAACTATATTTTTTGATTTAGACCATACACTTTGGGATTTTGAAACCAATTCTCGTGAAACCTTGCAAGATTTATACCTTGAACTAAATTTATCAACCTTTGGTATTCCTGATTTTGAGCATTTTCACGATACATATCATCACTATAATTTAATATTCTGGGATAGGTTTCGTAAAGGATTTATTAAAAGAGAAGATTTACGTTGGAAGAGAATGTGGCGCACACTTATTGATTATAAAATATACAATGAAAAACTAGCTCTTAAAATTAGCGAAAGGTATCTTGAAATATTACCTACAAAAAAGAACCTCTTTGAAGATGCAATCAATGTTTTAGATTATTTAAAAGCAAAAAAATATCCGCTATTTTTAATCACAAATGGATTTCAGCAAACACAAATTCAAAAATTGAACCATAGTGGAATCAATCACTATTTCGATTATATGATTACTTCGGAAGAAGCAGGGATAATGAAACCCCATGCAGCAATTTTTGAATTTGCTTTGCAAATTGCTAAAGGAAATGCATCAAGCTCAATTATGATTGGAGATACCTTGGAAGCCGATATAGAAGGCGGAATTAATGCTGGAATTGATACAGTATATTTCAACCCCGCAGTTCCATCTACCGAAAAAATAAAACCTACTTACACAATTCAAGGATTAAAAGAACTTAAAAAAATACTGTAATTAATGGTTAATTGTTAAGGGTTAATTGTTAATTAATTACAGCAAAAGGTTGTACCTTAACCCTTAACCCTTAACCCTTAACAATTAACCATTAACCATTAACCATTATTTACCATATCTCAACAATGCTTCAAGATAGTAGTAATCTGCATAGTTTAAGGGTACATCAACTTCAACATTTCCAGCTTTATTACCTGTACTATGCTTTAATATAAATCCATTATTTCCGCCATCTGCTCTGAAATAAGAGTTTGATAAACTTTCAAGCATTTTTGTGGCCATAGCTTTGTAATATTTTGCTTCTTTTTTAGAAACATATTGACTCATTTCAAATAATGCCGAAGCTGTTATTGCTCCTGCAGAAGCATCTCTTTCTTCACCAGGTTTGCTGAAATCCCAATAAGGAATTTTATCTTCTGGCAAATTGGGATTTTCAAGTATAAATTTGGCAATACTTTTTGCAACTTTTAAATATTTCTTGTCTTTAGTTTCGCGGTACATTACTGTATAACCATACAATCCCCAAGCTTGTCCACGTGCCCAAGCAGATTCATCGGCCGCTCCTTGGTGTGTTTTTTTGGCCAATACTTCTCCATTTGGACCATAACATACCACATGATAACTGCTAAAATCTTCACGGAAATGATTTTTCAAAGTGTTATCGGCATGTGTTACACAAATATTATAATACTTTGGATTACCACTTGTTTTAGAAGCCCAAAACAACAATTCAAGGTTCATCATATTGTCAATGATAACTGGATAATCATACTTTTCTTGAAATTTGTTCCAAGATTTGATTAAACCAATTTTAGGATCAAATCTTGTGGCAAGAGATTCAGCTCCTTTTAGTAGTACACTTTTATAAGTTTCATTTTGTGTTAATCGATATCCACTTCCAAAAGGGCAATACAACATGAAACCTAAATCATGTGTATTTGTATTGTACTGCTCATTGGACACGGCCATTGTCCAACGATTTGCAGCAGTTTTCCATTTATTGTCGTTAGTAAATTCGTAAAGGCTCCATAATGAGCCTCCAAAAAAGCCACTACACCACCATACAGATTTAGAATCTTTAGAAGTTCCATCTGGATTTACAGAAAAAGGAAATTTTGTGCTGTCTGGGTGGTTAGCCAACATCAAATCGTATTGTTTTGAAGCAACATCAAATGCTTGTTTAACATTAATTTGTGCTGATGTTCTTGTTCCAATAAGTAAAATCAATACTAAGAAAATAGAATTTTTTATCATTTTGTGTCGAATGTAAATGTATAAGATGGGTTTTTGTCGAGTTTTGTTAGTGTAAAAATAACTCTTGTAACTGGAAAACCTTTCCATTTGGTTTTAAAACTTTTATATTCCATACCCTCAGTTGATGGCAAATCGGTTGTAACGGTCCATTTTTTAGGGTCATATTGTAAGTTGAGAATAGTGGTATCATTTTTAAAAACAATTTTTCCAGGAGTTGGAATGCTTACTTCGCAAACGGTCATAAACACTTGTTGTAAAGATTGTAAATTTTGTGTGAATTGACCATCATCTTTTATTATAATTTTTTCTTTCAAACGGTTTAGGGAGATATTACGCTTCCAAGATTGAATACCAGCTGCTGCTGGATATGCTGCTGCAATATTCAAATCTAGTTGTACTTGATTTTTGTTTGATGTAAACTTTACGTCAGTTGCTTTAAATTCTCTGCCTTCTTGTTCAACTTGACCATTTATGATTGGTAAATTATGATGATCAGAACGAGTAAACCAGAGTTGATAACGTTGGCTAGAAAAAGTACGTGCAGTATAATTTCCTCTACCAGCATCAATAATCATCGGTTTGCCTTTTACATAGATGATAAAATCACCCACATCATTATGGTTATGGCTTTCCGCATTATGTCCGCCATGGGCAGCCAAAAACAATCCGTTGGGAGTGCGGGCAGTCATTTCTTGAATATCACTAATCCAAGCTTCGGGAAGTGGTTTGTAAGAATTTGTATCGTTTTCTAGTTTACCAGCCATTAATGCATTTTGGAGTTGACGCATTCTCTGATTGCCTTCTGCCCTGAAATTTGGAAAAGTAGCCATCGCCCACCTTGCAAAACCCTTAAGTTGTTCATCATTTATTGCATTACCAAATCTATACAACATCAGACCATCTGGACGTAAAGTAGGATCCGCATCGGCAAAGTTTACAAAGTAATTGCCATCGATATGGGTTTTAACTACATAACCAGCGATGTTACGAATTAGTGGGTTGCTATAGATATTCACTTTATTGTTAGTAGACAATTGTAAGAGTTCGAGACAGTCATATACACTACCACCGGCAGCGAACCAATAAGAAGGACCTTCATCGCATCCACCATCATCACCTAAACTATTGAGGTAAGCATCCAAACCATTCATAGCAGCGTATAGCATGGCAGCTCTTTTGGTTTCATCTTTTTCAAGCAATAAATTGCTTAAAATCCAATTCGACATAATCCACGGGTTCCAATTGTTTACGGGTTTAGTTTTGCTCATCCAACCATATTTATCAGATTGAGTAAGCAATGGTTGGAAAATACGTTTATTGGTTTCGTAGTAGATTCTTTTGCGTATTAGAGGATTAATTTTATCAAGTTTTTCACCAGTGAAATAATCAGTTAAACCCAATACTGCGGCAGTTTCAGCAGAAAAAAGTTCAACTACAGGGTTTTCTACATCAGGTAAACCGGTGCCTGAAATATGTGCAGGAACGCCCCAAAAGCTTTCTTCACAAATAGACCAAACCCCATTTAAAATAGCTTCCGTAAATCGACCTTTGTCTTCAATACTTTCAGCCAAGACTAAATTCATCAAAGCTTGACGTTTGGAAAAAGAAATATTACCATGTCGTTCTCTATCACCAGAACGTTTAAAATCCATAGAAATAGTACCAGAAATAGGTTCAAAGTTATATTTCAATGATTGTTCACCGGAAGCAATTAAGGTTTTTAAAACAGTATCTGCCAATGAGTTTACCCATTCTTTTGAAGAAATTGGATATGGTTTCCATTGGGTTTTAGGAATTAAAGAAGTTTGGATATCAGTCAAATTGTAAGTGCTAGATAAAATATTTCTTTGGGTAACTTGACTGAATAATGTTGTTCCCAACCAACAATAAACGATTGTTAATAAGATTGATTTCATAAAAACAGAGCAAGATTTCGTTGATGAATGTTATAAATTTAATGAAATAAATTGAAAATTAGTGGTTAGTGGTTAGTAGTTAGTGGTTAGTAAAAAAACTAACACTCTGCGATAACAGTTACGCCACCTTGAACTTTATCTCCGATATTTATTAGCAATTTTGTTTCAATTGGTAATAAAAGATCTACTCGACTACCAAATTTAATAAATCCAATTTCAGCAGTTTGATTTATAAGTTGTCCAATTTGCATATAATTTACAATTCGTCTGGCTAATGCACCGGCAATCTGCTTAACGAGTATATGATTTCCTTTATAGTCTTTGATTACGATACTATGGCGTTCATTATCTGTTGAAGATTTAGGATTCCATGCAACTAGAAATTTACCGGGGTGGTATTTACTGTAAATGATTTCCCCAGAAATAGGAGCTCTATTTACGTGTACGTTTAATGGACTCATAAAAATGGAAACTTGCAATCTTTTATCATTGAAGTATTCGGTTTCTATAATTTCTTCAACAACAACAACTTGACCATCTGCTGGGGCTATTATTTTTCCATTTTCCAAAGTCAATTTTCTATTAGGAATTCGGAAAAATGATATCAAAAAGATGAAAACTCCAAATGATGTTAAAAACAAAATCCAAGAAACAATTGGCAAATGTGAACTTAGGATTGAAAAATTAGAAAGATTAAGCAAAACCAAAAGTGT
>CAMBYC010000119.1 GCA_945871875.1 Sphingobacterium thalpophilum | reverse complement strand
AGGTTGTTTTATTCGTGCATTCGTGGCAAAGATGTAATTTAGTATTTCAATCCCTGATTATGAACTTAAGACGCCCCATACTCCTCATTTCTGTCCTTCTCTTAATTCATTTCTCGCTTTTCAGTCAACAAATTGATTCGATGATGAATCTTTATGCGTATGCTTTTCCTAAAGAGAAAATTCACGTTCATTTAGATAAAACAGTGTACAATAAAGAAGAAACCATTTGGTATAAAATTTACATTCTCGACGACCAAGGATTAACTCACCTTAGCAAAAATGTATATGTAGAATTTTTTGATACCACCGGAAAGTTAATCAGACAAATGACTTCTCCATTATATCAATCTACTGCAAAAGGAGCGTTTGATATTCCAGCCGATTATACGGGTAACTTCTTGCGAATGAAAGTATACACACAATGGTCGCTGAATGATGAACCAGATTTTCAATATGTGAGAGATTTGGTTATCAACAACAATACCCCGCCTGATCCAAAAAAGACTTTCATCGCAAAAACTAAAGTAGAACTTTTTCCAGAAGGTGGCGATTTGATTAATGGTTTGTTGTGTAGGATAGCTTTCAAAGCCTCCGACAACCGCGGTTTACCTGTTGCCATAAAAGGCATTTTGATGACGGAAAACAATAAAGTGTTGGATACGCTTAAAGTTAAACACGATGGTATGGGCAGTTTTATGCTTATGCCAAAAGCAGGTGAAAAGTATATCGTAAAATGGACCGACCCCACAGGAAATTCTGGTACCACCATTATGCCGGCTGCAAAAGCTGAGGGTGTTACGCTCTCAGTAACCCCCACCAACGAACTGGCTGTTGTAAAAATTGAACGCACCATCAATGTTCCAGAAGAATCTAAGAAAATGACTCTCATGGTGCACATGAACCAATTGCTCCTTTTCAAGGTAAATGTTATTGCTACTGAAAAAACTGGCTTGGTAGCTAAAATCCCTATTACCGAAATGAATACCGGTGTTTTACAATTCACATTGTTTAACGAAAACTGGATTCCACTTGCCGAACGAATTGTTTTTGTGAACAATAGAAACCACGAATTTGGTGTAAAACTTACTCCTCAATTGGCTAGCCTAACAAAAAGAGGAAAAAATGTTTTTGATGTTTATGTGTCTGATACTACGGCAACAAATATGTCTATCTCTATTACTGATGCTTCTATAGAACAAATTATCCCCCCTAATACAATTTATTCGGATTTTTTATTAAGCAGTGAAATTCGCGGAAAGGTTCATAATGCTGGTTATTATCTTTCAACCGATGCAGATACCGTAACCGCTCATCTCGACCTTGTAATGCTTACTCACGGCTGGCGGAAATTCAATTGGGAAAAACTTAAAGCTGGCATCGCTCCCGAATTGAAATATCCATTGGAACGTGATTGGATGAGATTGTCTGGAAAAGTAAACGGTATAAAAACGATAAGTGCTAATGATCTTTTGCTAAATATGATTATTCAACACAAAGACAGCAGTAAAAAATTCGTTTTTATTCCAGTAACAAAAGAAGGCTTGTTTGAAAATCATGATATTTTCTTTTACGATACAGTTAGAATTTATTACAGTTTCAACAAAAACCAACAACTGGATGCGATGACTCAAATCCAGTTTGATAATGGTTTGCTTAAACCTACAGCCAAAAACATTTTGTATTCAGAGGATGAAAAAAAGATCAATTGGAGTGATAGTTTGGCTAAATCTAAAATGAATTATTTCCTTCAATTGCAAGAAGACTGGAAGAAAAAATCTATGTACAAATCATTACAAGAAGTAGTTATTAAATCTAGGGTTAAACCTAAAGAAGATGCAATAGATTCACGCTATGCTACTGGACTTTTTTCTGGGGGAGATGCAATAGTTTTTGATATTATGAATGATCCTTCTGCAACAATGGGTTTTGATATTATGACTTATTTACAAGGAAGAGTTGCAGGTTTGCAAATTTCTGGTTCAGGATCTTCGGTTTCAATGAGTTGGAGAGGTGGAACTCCAGAAATCTATCTCGATCAAATGAGGGTAGATCCTGTGATGGTTCAAAACCTGAATATAAATGATATTGCAATGGTTAAAGTGTTTCGTCCACCGTTTTTTGGTGGGTCTGGTGGCGGCTCTGGCGGTGCCATTTCAATTTATACTAAAAAAGGTGGCGACACTAGATCATCAGGTAATGTTAGCAATAAAAGTATGTTGTCTACTTTAATGGCAGGATATACACGTTTTAAAGAATTCTATAATCCTCAATACGATAATTTAGCTGAAAATCCTGAAACCGACATCAGAACAACTTTGTATTGGAATCCTTATATCACTACAAATAAAAAGAGTCCAAGGTTTAGGGTTCAGTTTTTTAACAATGATATCAGCAAGAAGTTATTGGTAGTTTTGGAGGGGGTAAATGCAGATGGTAAAATCACAAGGGTTACGATGCCTTTGGAGTGAAATAATATAATAAAATAGTTCTTAAAACCACAAAAGACGTTTATTGTAAACGTCTTTTGTTTTGTGGCCTCGCCTGGAATCGAACCGGGATCTGGAGCTTCGGAGGCTCTTATACTATCCATTGTACTACGAGGCCATCGCTTAATTTTTACTTCTCCCAATGCAATAAAAAAGATTGGCTACTTAAATATCATTTAAACAAACCTGTAACATTTGTAGTAAATATTTTCACCGCAATGGCTAACAAAACTACACCAAAAAATTTACGTACTGCCGTTAATCCTCCAGTTCCTAATAAGCGGGCAATATAATTGAGAGATTTTAATACTATAAATACAAAAATCAGATTGATTAAAATACCTGCAAGGATTAATGTTTCACTAAAATTTGCCCTAATTGAAATGATTGTTGTAAGCGTTCCTGAACCCGCAATCAAAGGAAATGCAATTGGAACCACTGTACCAGAACCAGGTTCAGCATCTGGTTTGAAGAATTCAACTCCCAATACCATCTCCAAACCCAATATAAATATTACAATAGAACCACCAACGGCAAAAGATTTTACATCCACACCCATTATGCCTAAAAAACGTTCGCCAATAAATAAAAACACAATCATAAACACACCAGAAATCAACGTGGCACGCAGTTCTTTTATCCCACCCATTTTTTCCTTTAAACTAATAAGCAATGGAATTGAACCAATAATGTCTATTACCGCAAATAATGTGAAGGTTACCGTTATCAGTTCGTCAAACAATTGTAAAATTTTTAAAAGTTATTTTATAAGAGGAGGTATGAGTTATGAGTTATGAGTTATGAGTTATGAGTTATGAGTTAAAAGTCAATTTACCACTTTTCACTTATCACTTATCACTTATCACTTATCACTTACCACTTATCACTTACCACTTACCACTTACTAAACTTGAAACAAAATCTCTCCTATTTGATAAAATTAATGATAAATAAATTGTAAGATAATACGTTTATAGATTTTAATACTCTTTTATTAAGGTATAAACTTTAGAACTACAATGTTATAAATATCAAAAATATGATTAAAAGAATAATAACTGCAATGCTTTTATTGCTAGTTTTTTTTAATGCAAATGCACAAAAGCCGTCTTATGCTTTGCATGTTTCTAATCCTTTAAGTATTGGAAATAAATTTGCATTAAAGTTTGAAGTTAGAACAAAACAACTTGGTTTTCTTGCTTATGGCGTTCAGTATACAGATATGTTAGTGCCTCATTATCCAGGAACCCAATGGGGGTTAGAAGGAAGATATTATAGACTCAAAGGAGCCACTCCAAAACATACAAATTTTTGGTACGTAAAAGGAATTCAAGGTATTCAACAACAAAAATTTGGTGCCGGAACAGGTTTCAATGTGTTGGAAAAAGTACCCAAAGCAACTTATTATGGTATTGGGGCTGGTTTAGGTAAACGATACATTTTTAAAAAACTTTTTCTTGAATACAATATAGGTTTAAGAACAGTTCGTGTTACTGCAAAACAAGATTATACTTTTTATCTAACAGGGCCAGCTTCAATTTTAGACCTACATTTTAATTGGGGATTTCTGTTTTAATGTAGATATTAAACAATTGATCATTATCACTAAGAATACAAGATTAACAATCTGATTGAATTATATTTTATATTCTTATTCTAAGGTTTGACTAATTTGTCAAACCTTTTTTTATAATATAATTTCATTTTATATAAATAAATTTGCAATATGGTCATCATATCGCATAAAGCTATCAGGGAATTTACCGAAAGCTATCCAGAGCTCTCAACTGCTTTAGAGCGATGGTATTCTATTACCGAAAATGCTGATTGGAAAGGGTTTAATGATATTAAATCACAGTTTAACTCTGTAGATGCAGTGGGCGATGGTTTGTTTGTTTTTAATATTAATGAAATTGAATACAACAACGCACTTAACAAGATACACTTGTTAATGAAAAAAGGTGAGGATAACCTCACCGATGCTGATGCAGAAAGTATTACCTTTCTTGCCAATAAAATTCAAGCTTTTGAAAAGGTACACTATCCTTTTCCAATGCCAAAAACCATCGCAGATATGGTTGAATTAAAAATGTTTGAGAAAAAGATAAATAGAGTAACCCTTGCATCAATGTTAGGTATAGATGCCCCTAAACTTTCACAGATAATGAATGGTAAAAGAAAGCCAGACCTTACATTTTTAAAGGCATTGCATCAAAAACTCGGGATTGATGGTAATTTTATTTTAGATCATATTTAAATAGATTACCACCATTCCCGATTCCTAATTCCCCATTAATAATTAACTACAATCCCTACCATAAAATTCACAGGCTTTGTGGTAAAACCGTTTAAATCTATGTATTTGGTATTTAAAATGTTCTTAACATCTGCAAACAACTGCATCTTTTTAGTTGCTTGATATAAACCATATATGTTTATAACCTGGTAACCTTTAATTGCAATCGGACTTCCTCCATAAATCGGCTCCATGCGTTTTCCCACTACTTTAGCTTGAATACTCGCATAGATTTTTTTCGTTACCTGATATCCTGCGGAAAAATTTATACTATTCGCTGGTCTACGAAACTGATAATTGTAGCTGGTATCGCCATTTGGCGTGTATGGATTCATCCAATTTGAAAAATCTGTTTTATATTTTACTGTTGTCACAACTCCATTAACATAAGTATAATTGGCGTTGATATTCCATTTTCCCTTTTTGTAGGTAGATTCCAACTCAATACCTTTATCTGTTGCCCTATTGTTGTTGAAATACAAATAGTTGATGTAACTGTAATCTATTCCGTCTTTTAGTTTTCTTCCAAAGATTACAAATCTGTTTTGCCAACTGTTCTTAAAACTGGTTACTTGTATTCCCGATTCTAACATTAATGAACGCTCTGGTTTTAAACCTGCAAATCCACTAGCTGGATCAAACAACTGATACAATGTTGGAGCTTTGAATGCCGTACTCAAATTGGCAAAAAGTTTCAAGTTTTTTATAATGTAAGAGGGATTGATGGTATAAGTAAGATTTCTACCATAACGTGAATGTTGATTTACCCTTACACCGCCTTCTAAATAAAACTTATCTTTTATTGAATAATACCCTGAAGCATAAATACTATAAATATTTATATTACCCGAATCTTTCGACAATGATGTTTCATAAGGACCATAACTGCTAATGGAAAGATAATGTTGATCTGTATGTTGCAGCCTAGTATCTACACCTGTAATTATCTTAAAATGCTTCCCTGCATCAATATTTGCATACAATTCACCAAAACTGCTTACACCTTTAAATTTGGAATCATTGTATTTTTCAAATCCTCCCACAGAAACAGAGTCGTCAAGATAATGCCTATTGTTGATGTTGTTATTGAAATTGGCATGCAAAACCAATTTAGACAATTGAAAACGAAGATTTAATCCAGTTAATAATGTCTGGCTGTTCACTCGATTGTCTTTATCATCAATAAAACCAGAAGCATCTAAATCAGCTTTATAACTGCTCCATTGGTTATACAATTTCCAAGATAAATTTTTAGATAACTTTCCTGATAAACTGGTATTTAGGTTGGTTTGTTTGAATCCGTCTTTATCAAAATTACTTTTGCCTGTAGAATCTGTGGCAGAGGATAAACCTTTGGACGTCAAACGCTGCAATTGAATATTTATCTGGGTTTTGGCGATTGTAGTATTCAATCCGACTTGCACTTTTTTTGTTCCGAAAGAGCCAAATGCTGCCATTCTGTTGATGTGTAATTTTTTGTCGGTAGTTTTTCGTGTGATGAAATTTATCACACCTGCAACAGCATCAGAGCCATAGATGGTTGATTGTCCACCTTTTAAGATTTCAACCCTTTCCAACATTTCGGGGTTTATATGGTTGATATCGAAAGCCGAAGAAATTGAAGCAGCATCATAAACAGGAACTCCGTCAATCAAAATAAGTGTGTTACCCAATCCGGCACCCCGCATATACACATCGAGGTTTGTACCTGGCGTATTGTTGGCTCCGTTAATGGTTAAACCTGCATATTGGTTTAGTATTTCACCAATGTTTCTGCCTCGGTTTGCATCTAAAGTGGCTCTGTTGATCACAACCATCACCTTGCCTGTTTGTGATTGCTTCTGCTCAAAGCGATTGGCAGTTACCACAACTTCTTGAAGGTTCAAAGAAGAACTATCAGTTTGTGCAAACAATTGAATTACACATAAAAAGGCTGAAAAAAACAATAGAAAGACTGATTTCATGTAAAATAAAAATGCGGACTGGGATTGCTGAGAAGTAATAAACCAATGCCCTATTCGGCCGGAATAGAGAAAATGCCCAAACCCCTCTAGCTTTTCACCCGAAAGCCCAGGTTTAATAATGTACAATCGGCAGGTCTTCTGGCTTGTTTGTTCGCGACCTTCCCAAGAGCAATCTCCTCTCAGTGGTTTTATTCGCTAGGGATTTGTAGGCTTTTCATCTTACAAATTGATCCTCAAACTTACAGCTACGGGGATAGCGCCGGAATTACACCGACTTCCCTTTTAATTTGTATTGGTTAAATACAAAACCGTTTGCTGTGTAAAATTAATGTTTTATTATAAGACGGCAAAAAGTTTATTGAATCGTAACCGTAAATTCATATCAAAAAATCTTGTCTAGTTAAACCCAAATTAAGCAAAGTAAAATTTAAGGAGTCCTTTCAATAGCCACTAGCTTCAGTTGGGGTATGAATAATATAGAAAGGCTTTAGCCAAAAATTTGAACAAATGGTTCTAATGTGGAATTCCATCTAACTAAATTATAACACCTAGATTATCAATTATTTCATTCCATTGTTTTTAGGCTTTTTTTTTGCTCGTGAATGATCAAGTTAGCAAAACAAATTCTTTAGGCAGCGCCATAAATTGTAATTTGGGTTAAAACCAAGTAAAGTTTTGAGTTTGAATATTTAAAAGGTTTAATATATAGCCCCCAGCTTCAGCTGGGGGTCATTATCATAAATAAATTGGCTTTAGCCACATACCTTTTGCAAAAATGTATGTTTCAATAATATTGGGGTTGCGTGTCTGGGTTAAGCATTAAAAGAGTTAAGAAAATATGTGGCTAAAGCCATTGCAAAAATAATCATATACCCCTAGCTAAAGCTAGGGGCTATTATAAAACGACTTATTATTTTCCCAATCCGTAATTCCATCTAACTAAATTATAACACCTAGATTATCAATTATTTTAAAAGGATTTTTAGGCTTTTCTTTTTGCTCGTGAATGTTCAAGTTAGCAAAACAAATTCTTTAGGCAGCGCCATAAATTGGAATCTGGGTTAAACATATATATTAAAATATCTTTCCATTTTGGTTTTTTGTAGCTTCAAAATGCTATATCTTCCTACAATATTAATTTATTATTTAGTACAACTGGTTGGTTTATGAAAGCATCAAGATTAACTTTTCTCGCTTTTTTCATTTTGATTTCGTTTGGTTTATTTGCTCAATATTCTTCAACAACCGTTTTTACCTCCGGAACAGAAGGGTATACTACTTTCCGCATTCCGGCTATTGTAATTTTACCCAATGGAGATTTACTTGCATTTGCTGAAGGACGTGTAAACGGAAGTGGCGATTTTGGCGATATCGATTTGGTAATGAAACGAAGTTCAAACCAAGGTAAATCTTGGTCAAGTTTACAAGTGGTTGCTACAAACGAACACCTTCAAGCAGGAAACCCGGCACCTGTTGTAGATGTATTGGATCCTATTTGGCCCAAAGGAAGGATTTTTATATTTTACAATACCGGCAACAACCATGAAGGCGAAATTCGTAAAGGCAATGGCTTTAAGCAAGTTTGGTATAAAACTTCAATAGATAATGGTTTAAGTTGGTCTGACCCCGTTGACATCACATCATCGGTAGATTTGCAAAACAAACCCAACATCAACCCCAATTGGAACCATACCGAAGATTGGCGTTGTTATGCCAACACGCCCGGACATGCAATGCAATTTCAAAACGGGTTGTACAAAGGTCGGATTTTTGTTGCGGCAAACCATTCTTCTGGTAATCCACAACCTCAATTTACAGATTATGCTGCCCATGGATTTTATACTTCAGATCACGGAAAATCCTTTCAAATTAGTGCCAGTGTAAACCTTCCAGGAAGCAACGAATCAATTGCCGCTGAACTTAGTGATGGAAGTTTAATGATGAACAGCAGAAACCAAAAAGGTGATGTTAAAGCTAGAATTGTATCAACCAGTAAAAATGGTGGACAAACTTGGGACACCACGTATTTCGATAACCATCTACCAGATCCCGTTTGTCAAGGAAGCCTTTTGTCTTTCACCATCAACCACAATAAAAAATTCCTGGCTTTTTCTAACGCTGCAGATCCAAAAAATAGAGACAATCTCACCTTACGCACCAGTGCTGATGACGGTAGAACATGGAACAAAAAGCTAGTCATAGACAATGCGACAAATGAAATCAACCTTAAAAAAAATGATTTCACTGCTTATTCCGATTTGGTGCAATTGAATAAACGGAAATTGGGCATTTTGTATGAGAGAAACAATTACAAAGAAATCGTTTTTAAAGCCATTAAAATTAAATCTATAAAATAGCGTTATATCCTGTTAAAATGTACAAGAACCTTGGATATTAATTTAATTCAAATAATGTAGAAGTCCTCCAATTTTTATTGGGGGTTTTATTTGTTGTCTGGAATGCACGAATGATTTTTGGGTAGATACATACAAGCATTTTTATTTGTTATTCGTCTGTATAATTTATATTTTTAATCACTCAAACATTTGTGCAATAGTATCGAATTTAAACATCCTCTTTATGAATCTCATTTTTTCTATTTCTATTTTGGTGATAACTACTTTATTTTCAACCAGTTTACATAGTCAATCCAATTCAGTTACCGAATCGGGCAACCAATCTGGAAGTTTTATTTCT
>CAMBYC010000118.1 GCA_945871875.1 Sphingobacterium thalpophilum | reverse complement strand
CCAGCTATATCAATTTAGAATTAGGAATTAAGATTTAGGAATTTATAACTTGATTCCTAATTCCTATATCTTAATTGATATGGCTGGGGGTAAAATGTTATTAATCCAATTGTAAGTATAGATTTTCTCTAGTGCGTGTTCTTGTTTAAGCTGATTCAGCTTATTTTTTACATAGATACTTTAAACTTTGTTTTAAAATAGTGCGAATGTTTAGCTTCTAAAACAATTAATCCGATACCGTTATTAAACGCATCTGGAGCACTACTGAGGTTTTCAATGGCTATACTTTTTCTATGGTCTGGGATATACAATTGCAAAATTGGATATCCCTCAGTTGTTAGCCATTCTATTTGCAAATTATTGTTAGGATTTTGCAATATGCAGGCTGATTTGTTCTTATTTATTCTAAAGCCATTATCAAGTTTTTCATCACCAATTGTTCTTCCATTCACAAAGCGATTGTCTTTTATATAATTTCCTGTAGGCAATAAAGTATCGTCATATTCCAACATTTCATCAGATGCAATTTGAAGCCAATAATCTTTTACATTCCCTCCCAACTGAAAATATGGGTGCCAACCATCTGTAATGGGAATTGATTCTGTTGATAAGTTATCAATTTGGGTTATGATCTCTAGCGTATTTTCTTCAGATAAATTATATTTTACCCTGCAACGGTAAGGAAACGGATAACCAGCTTGTTCACCATTATATATGTATTCCATTTCAACAAAACAATTATTGTTGTTGCTTTGGGTTTCTATAATTTTAAATGGTGCATCGTACAATAATCCATGCAAGGCAGAACCATCCAACATAAATTTATCTATCTTATAATTGATTCCTTTCCAAGTATATTTTCCATCTTTTAACCTACAAACAAAAGGTGATAATTTTGCACTTCGGAAACCAGCATGCACACGATCCTTAAAATCTTCTAACCCATTATATCCATCAATTATATTCCATCCCTTTGGCTCATTATCAATAGTTTTGTTTATCTCAAAACTATTAAGAATTGCACCAGCAAAAGGAACAATTTCAACTGAGCTTCCCAATATACCGTCTTTAAGCACCACCACTTCCCATCCTGATTCTCTTTTCAATGATGTTGTAAATTGTTCCATTTTTTTAATTTTTAAAGCCACAATGTAATTCAAAACGATATAAAATAATTATCAAACCATGTTTATTTAACCTTGATTACTCTTTAGAAAAATTGAAAGGCGTTTTATAACAGCCCTTAGCTTTAGCTAGTAGTTTAATAGTGTTTTTGAAATGGCTTTTGCCACAAAATTTGCTTTTTAATTCTAATACTTAATTCCATCTAACTAAATTACAATACCTTGATTATCAATTATTTTATTCCATTGTTTTTAGGCTTTGCTTTTTGCTTCGTGAATGCTTAAGTTAACAAAACAAATACGGCAGACAACGCCATAAATTGAAATTTGGGTTAAAAAGCGATTCCTTCCACTTGGATGTTGAAAATCATCCAAATATCCAATTCCTTCCAAAACCTAAAATGTATTTCCCAACTTCCTGTTTTTAGCCAATGCTTTCCCCCACCAGTAAAAGAAATTTCATAAGTACCTGAAACAAAACAAAAATCTTCTGATAATTCAGTTTCTAAAACATGTATTTGTATAGGCTCAATATATTCAAATCTTTTTTTGAAGACATTTATTTTATTTCTGAATACTTCTACTTTAAGATTTTTTGATTGGTTCAACTGTAAAACATGGTCAAAATGAAAGGTCCATTCTAAATCTGTTTTGTTGAATATTTGTCTTAGGCAATCATTTACAGCAATATTGCTGTTATCAAATGCATAATCTGGGTGAAATTCGTCGTAAATAAAGTTTATTGTCATTCCAGGAATATCAATATGCAACATTTTGTGTTCAAACAATTCTTGGGTAATAAACCGATACAATTCTCGGTCTGTTACATTAGGGCGCATCACTGCCACATTGACCATCTTCGATTCCATAAAATTGAGAAGTTCCCACAGCATCTCCTTAATCCTATCTTCTCCAATCATTTCCACTTCAGGAAAATGCTGTGGACTTCCCAAAACCTCGAACACACTCGTTTCTCTCGCCACTGCTTCCTTCCTTTCGAAGTCTAAAACTTGCTGCAAAAAGACATTTTCTATTTCTGCAGACAATTTGGTTTCACTCATTCCATATTCAAATGTTGAGCCATGTTCTGCTATCAACTTTAATTTCAAGATTTCATTCTCCTCTCTCAATGCTTCCTCTTTTAGTAAACGGTTACTATTTTTCCTCATTTCTCTTTGTTTTTACAAATTTGCATTACTTTTTAAAATTCATAATCGGTATTTATACCTCTTTTTTTATAGAAAATCCACAAAAATGAATGATGAAACTCACAATTTAATTTGTGTTAAAATATTGCGTTTTATATACCATTAACTTACATCATACAATTCATCCCAGCGAGTGGTTAATTTTTTGCTACGCATTTCTTGACGCATTTTCCAATTGCGTTGAAGGCCGCTGGCTACATATTTGACGATATCATCGCGCATGCTGAAGTTAATATTATCTACGGCTTCCATTAGGAGGCGTTGGTTGCTGTTTTCGGGTGGTGCAAAAAGGCTGCCCTGTATGGCAATATCGGGTACGAGTTGACTAAGAATAACACCGGCTTTCATGTATTTTGTACCTTGTTGAAACATTTGTTCAACCAAGGGAAGGGCTGCGTGGATCAGTTCATTGGTAAGGCTGGTGGCACGAGGCAACACCACGTAGCGGTGGTTGCTACGCGGGTTGTAAGCATATTGTTCGTCACCGTTGCCGTTGGTAACTACAAAAACGTCCATAACACCGGCAGCAAATCCTTGTCTACGGAGTTTTTCTGCTGCTCTAGATGCGTAAGTAGCGATAGCTTCTTTAAGTTCGCTGAGTGTATAAACTGGTTTTCCAAACATCCGGGTAGTAGAAATCATTTTCTTGGTTTCCAAAGGATCTTTCATTGGAATACATGGAATACTATTCAGTTCACGAATCAATCGCACACCAACCACCCCGCCAAGGTTCTTACGAGCCCATTCCTCGGGCATGTGTTTCAATTGCCAAGCGGTATTGATGCCAAAAAGCTCCTTGAGTGAATGGGCATATCTTCGGCCAATTCCCCATAAATCTCCCACATCATAATGTTGAAGCACCGCATCAATTCGTTCTTGAGTATCCAATACCATTACGCAATTGGATTGCTTCTTGTTCTTTTTAGACAGTTTATTGGCAACTTTCGACAACAACTTTGTAGGTGCTACGCCTACAGAAACGCGGATGCCTGTCCACAATTCTACCACTTCGCGTAAGTGTAAGGCAAATGCGTCTATTTCTGCTGTTGGAATGTGACTGATATCCAGAAACGCTTCATCTACAGAATACACTTCCACTGTATTTGGCGGCATAATGGCACGCAGGGTATCCATTACCCGCATACTCAAATCGCCATACAAATGATAATTGGACGAAAAAACACTTACCCCTTGGGTTTTAATCATTTCCTTGCTTTGGTAAAATGGCACGCCCATATCTATGCCCAATGCCTTGGCTTCATCACTTCGGGCAACAATACATCCGTCATTGTTACTCAATACCACTACAGGTTTGGTCCATAAATCTGGACGAAACAACCGTTCGCAAGTACAATAAAAACTATTACAATCTACAATTGCTGTCATGGGTTAGTAGTTAGTGGTTAGTAGTTAGTGGTTAGTTGTTAGTGGTTAGTTGTTAGTGGTTAGTAGTTAATATTTTAAGATGTTTTTAAATCTTTTCAAAGAAATCTAACCACTAACTACTAACCACTAACAGCTATGAATAACATACGTCACCACCCCCCACACCGAAAATTCTGCGTAAGGATCAATGTCGATAGACGCCAATTTGGGTGTTTCGGGAATTAAGCGCAACTTATTGAAGGTTTTCTCCAACCGCCGGATAAGCATCTCCCCATTCAAAGTTGCAATAATGATTTTACCGTTTACTGCTTTTATGCTGCGGTCTACAATTACTACATCACCATCGTGAATGCCAGCACCCACCATCGCATCTCCACGCACCCGCATAAAAAACGTAGCCGGCTTATTGCGAATCAATTGCTCATTCAGATCTATACCACGCTCCGCATAATCATCAGCCGCCGCCCCAAAACCTGTAGCGTCCGCCGTTCTTACATCTTGCTGCGTATAATTTTTACTACCCTTGTACGCTGCCCCTATAAATAATTCCGTATCCATAATTATATTTTTATAATGCTAAATAATTTAGTAAATTTATGCTAAATATTTGAGCAAATGAAATTATTTATGCCCGAAAAAAAATTATTTAACGTTCCAAACCCATCAGATGTATTTACAGAAGTTTATCCAGAATATAAGTTGGTAATTCCAGCAGATGAACCAGTAAGTAGGCAACTTAGGCTTTTGCGCCAACAATGGGAAAAACAAAACGAAGCAAACCCTATTTTTGAAACCATTCCAGCCATAACTATAGCACACCTTGCTATTGGTCCTGAACGTGAACCTTTGTTGCTAAAATGGCTTGGTAAAATTTGTGCATCCCAAACATCTTTTAGAGTTACCCTAAACAATTGTAGTGCAATCCCCCCTCAAACCATATACATTAGAATACAAGATGCTACACCTTTTGAATCGCTCTTTGTTCAATTGGAAGAAATGCATACTTTTTTAAAACCAACATTTGATTCCCATTCGCAAATCTTTCGTAAACCGTTTGTGAAACTTGGACAAATGCCACAAAATGCACCTGCAAAACAGTGGTTTTTTTATACCCACCAATTGTTCCACGCCTCTTTTATGGCAAAAAAAATACAACTCCTACACTTTGAAAACAACAATTGGAAAACTATTGGGCTCTTTGATTTTAAGGAACCTGAATAACCGGTAACTCCGCATATTCAAATTCTTCAGTTGGCTCTGCTGAAACCCGAAAATCTTTTTGAATTGTAATGGCTTGCATAGCCGCTGAAGGATATTGATAATGTGTAATTTCTTTAATTCGCACTTCATTTAACCCATCTTGTATCCATTCCCAAGCCAAATCTTCACTCAATACCAAGGGCATCCGCTGTCTTTTGTTGTGCACTTGTGCCATCAAAGAATTAGCGGCTGTTGTTACCAAGGCAAAAGTATCAATGGTTTCTCCGGTTTCTTGGTCTGTCCAGGGTTGCCAAATCCCAGCAATAAAAAAATACTCTTGACCTTTAACGGTAATATAATATGGATAAGCACTGTCTTTTTTACTTCCCAACGGCGTAAAATGTCGCCATTCGTAAAATCCTGAAACGGGTATCAAACATCGGCGTGATAATGCCGCTTTCCGAAAACTGGGTTTTTCTAAAAGCTCTTCCCCAATGGCATTCAACATATTCATCGGCGGCTTTTTTTTGCCCGTTTTGGGATTTATCCCTCCTCGATGAAAATCTTCAACATTTGAAATCGATTTAAAAAAATGTGGAATGAACTCCCAATGCATATTACAAAGTTCGATATTTTTCCCACCATCAATCGGTTTAATCACCGGCCAATCGCCAAAATCAAACCCACTTTGCAACAAACGCATCATTGCTTGGAAATCTTTTATCTCCACTTCCATATCTTTTAACTGGATATGTTTCGCCCTGCTAATGTTTATACCGATGAAAAAACACATAAATTCATTTTTCAATGTGAACAGAAAAATAATAAAAAATTAAGCTATTGTAAAATATTCATCCAATTGTGTTTAACCATCAAACTACATTCCTCAATTTTACCCCACCAACTCAAAACAACTTCGCTTGCGTTACCGTTACCTCCTTACTTCTTGAAGCCAATGCCGAAACATCATGAATAGTTTCTCCATTTATTGAACTTTGAAGATGGAACTTTGAAAACTGTAATCGCCAATATTCAATCAAATCTGGTATTACCTCCTCCGCATTGGGATGTACAAAAATATATACTTCCTCTAATCCACTATCTATCCAACTACAAATTCTCTCCACCCATGCTTGAATGCGCAAAAAAGTGGTTGCATGATCTTGATTGCTTACAAAACGCAACATTAATTTGGGCAACGTTAAACACAAATGTGCACAATCTCTTCTTCCAGGTGTATCTGTAATCACCAATCCTTTTCCCAATTGATGGAACATCGGAAACAATTCTTCCGATCTTCTAAACCATTCTGGATGCCGCAATTCTACAAAAACATCCAAATCTTTGGGCAATGATTCCAAATAACCCAACAACGAATCCTTTTTTTGCGGAGAAAAATGCTCGCTTACCTGCAAAAATGCTGGACCTAACAATTCCTCAAAAGCGGAAATGCTTTCAATAAAACTATTTGTAAGATCTGCTACATTGTTAAATCCACTGAAATGACTAATAGATTGCGGGAATTTTGGACAAAATTTAAAGTCTTTTCCCCTTGCAGATTCCGCCCAATTGCTAATAATTTCGGGTAAATAAATTTTATAATGTGTAGCATTGAGTTCCGCTGCATTAAAATAATTGGGATAGATTTTTCGAAATTTGGTTGCCGGCGTTTTGGGAGGATATACATTACCTATCCAACTTGAATGTCCCCAACTGCTTGAACCAATATATATTTTAGGTTGATGAACACGCTTTCCTGGTAGTACTTTCGCATTCAATGCGGGATTTTGGGGAAGCGTGAAATCTATCTGAGACAATTCTTCAACTGAAACCATTCCAAACTGCATAAATCAAGGTTTTGCATAAGGAAATCGTTCAATCACTTCAGATTGATAATATCCATCAATACCTAAACTGGTTATAGAACCAGCTTTTTCGATATGAATAAATCCATCTTCATCCATTATTTCATCATGATTTTCTATAAAAATATCAGTGATTTCACCAATTATAAAGAAGGTATTGTTCAAAGTTATAGGGATGATTTCCCGCAATTTAATTGCATATCGAACCTTACTTTCTTTCACAAATGGTGCAGCAATTCCATCTGCAAGGAGTGGCGTTAATCCTACTGCATCAAATTCACTTATTGTTTCTGGATATTTTGCACTGGTTTGATGTGCTGCTTTTATAATGTTTTGATGGATATGATTAATGGTGTAAATCCCGGAGTTTTCAATATTAGCAAGGGTATGAGGTGCCGCTTCACGTGGACGATTTACCATTCCCACCAATGCCGGATCTGCACCAATATGTACAATATTGCTAAATATTGCTAAGTTGTAAATGCCTGAAGGATGTGTAGTTCCCACCAAACTGGCACTTTTAAATCCAGACAAAGTATTTATAAAATTTGCTCGGTAAAAGCGTGACCATGAGCTGATAGTGGAAGAGGGGAAGTGCATAAATTATAAAATATATCTTTTTTAAAGAATACCAATGTAATAAACATTAAGGAAGTACAAAAGTTTATATCTTCAACTACATAAAATTTATATATCATGACTAAATATTATAAGGTATTGTTTTACATGATTTGGGTAATAAATATTTCATTTGCCCAATCTCAAAAACCTAATATTTTAGTAATCTTTTCTGATGATCATACCCAGCAAACGATCAGTATTTATGGGGGGAAAGTGATGGTAACCCCAAATATAGATCGCATCGCAAAAGAGGGTGCAATTTTGAGAAACACTTTCGTTACCAATTCTATTTGTGCACCAAGCAGGGCTGTATTGCTAACTGGAAAATACAGTCATATCAATGGATTGATAGACAATTCGCCCAAAAGGAATTTTGATGGTAGGCAACAACAAGTTCAAAAATTATTATCTACAAACGGTTATCAAACAGCTTGGATTGGAAAATGGCATTTACAAACGTTACCACAAGGATTTGATTTTTGGCAGATTCTACCTGATCAAGGAAATTATTTTCAACCTGATTTTATACATATCAATAAAGATACAATTCGTCATAAAGGTTATGTAACCAATTTAATAAGTGATTTTTCACTAAACTGGCTAGATAAAAGAGATTCTTCCAAACCATTTTTTTTGGTTGTTGGTGAAAAAGCTACGCACCGCAATTGGATGCCAGATATTCAAGATTTAGGTGCTTATGAAAACGTGAAATTACCAATGCCAGCGAATTTTTATGATGATTACACCAACAGACTGGCGGCTAAAAACCAAGATATGACTGTGGATAAAACCATGTTGATAGGCGATGATCTAAAAATTGGAATAGATTATTCAAAACCCGGCATGTTTGGTAGAATGAGTGTTGAAGAGAAAACAGCCTACAAAAAATATTATGATGCAGCTGGACTAGAATATGAAAAAGTAAAAAATAATCCTGCAGAATTGGTAAAATGGAAATACCAGCGCTACATGAAAGATTATTTATCAACCGCTAGATCTTTAGATCGAAACATCGGAAGAATTCTAAAATATTTAGATTCAACCGGTTTAGCGAAAAATACCATTGTAATTTATACTTCCGACCAAGGTTTTTATATGGGTGAGCACGGTTGGTTTGATAAAAGATTTATGTATGAAGAAAGCTTAAGAACACCATTTGTAATGAAATATCCAGGGAAAATAAAACCTGGTATGGTGGTAAATGATATGGTGGTGAACATTGATTTTACGCCTACCATTTTAGAATTGGCAGGTATTAAAATTCCAGAAGATATTCAAGGAAAAAGTTTTGTGCAAAATGTATTAACTGGTAAAAAACCCAAAAATTGGCGTAAGTCGATGTATTATCATTATTACGAATACCCTCAACCCCATAAGGTTTCATCACATTTCGGGGTGCGTACAATGCAATACAAATTGATTCGGTTTTATGGACCATTTGATACATGGGAATTGTTTGACCTCAAAGGAGATCCAAACGAAATGAACAACCTCTATGGTAAACCGGGTTTTGAAAAAATAACAGAAGAATTAAAAGCCGAATTGCTGAAGCTAACTAAAGAATATAAAGATGAGGAAGCGGAGAAAATAGTTATGAGTTATAAGTTATGAGTTATGAGTTATAAGGTGATGATTCGTAAGTCGTAAACTTACATTATGCTCATAACTCATAAAAGCTAACCAGGGAATATAAAGATGAATAAGCTAGTTTTGAGTCTTGAACTTACAGTATGCTCATAACTTAAGATTCATAACTAACAACTCATAACTCATAACTCTATTACATGTTTCTTCTATATTGCCCACCTACCTCATACAAAGCATGTGTGATTTCTCCCAGTGAACAATATTTTACAGTTTCCATCAATGCCTCAAAAACATTGCCATTTTTTACTGCTACCAATTGCAATGCTGTTAAAGATTCAGCTGATTTCATTTTATTGAGCTGTTTGAATTCTTCCAAATGGGTAATTTGCTGCTGCTGCTCTTTTGCTGTACTTCTAATAATTTCATTGGGCAAAATCGTTGGACTACCTTTCTTATTTAAAAAAGTATTTACCCCA
>CAMBYC010000117.1 GCA_945871875.1 Sphingobacterium thalpophilum | reverse complement strand
GGGAAATAATACTTTGTATACTTTAATAACGCTATAACCTCATTTGAATAATTACTAAAATTTTTAAACTTTTTGTCTGATAAAATATAGATAGGTTTAAAATCGTGAATGTATTTTTTTACAATTGCTTCAATTTGAGGTTCGCTTGGAGAAATACCTAAAACATTGTTAAGAAAATCGGGTAAAAATTTAGGATACTTTTTTTGCAATTGCTGCATACTGGTAGAAAAATGTGAAGTATCCAACAAAAAAAGATCCTGATCAAAACGAAGTGTCTCTAATTGAATGGTAATTGCAGAAAGGTCAGGTTTGTTTTTGGAGTTATTACAGGAGAAAAAAATCAATCCAATAAACAAAACGACAAAATAATTTTTCATATTCTCCAGAACGTTGAGATTCTTCATGTGGTATTTGGTTTAATGCTTTTAAATTTGTAATATGAAGATATTTATTGCACAGCAAAATTATCATATTGGGAATTTTGAAGATAACAAAAGAAAAATAATTAAAGGGATAGAAAATGCAAAAGCTGTTGGAGCCGACCTAGTGGTTTTTTCAGAACTCAGTGTTTGTGGATATCCTGCAAGAGATTTTTTAGAATTTTCTAGCTTCATCGAAAAATGTTATTTGGCTATAGACGAAATAGCCAACCATTCTCATTCCATCGGCATTATTATTGGTGCTCCTCAACGAAATGATATCAAAGCTGGCAAAGATCTTTTTAATGCCGCTTATTTTTTATACAACGGAAAAGTGCAGCAAGTGGTTCAAAAAACATTATTACCAACTTATGATGTGTTTGATGAATACAGATATTTTGAACCCGCTTTATCATGGAATATCATCACATTTAAAGGAATTCGTATTGCACTTACCATTTGTGAAGACATCTGGAATCTAGGAAACAACCCGTTGTATCGAGTTTGTCCGATGGATAAATTGATGGAGCAACAGCCACAACTAATGATCAATATTTCTGCATCTCCGTTTGATTACAACCACGAAGAGGATCGGAAAGCTGTGGTGCGTCAAAATGTTTTGAAATATGGACTACCCATGATATATTGTAATGCCGTTGGTGCACAAACCGAAATTGTATTTGATGGCGGAAGCTTGGTTTATGACGGCAAAGGAAATCTTGTAAAAGAACTTAATTTCTTTGAGGAAGATTATTATTTAGCAGAAGTTTTGGAATATGATGCTGCAGAACCTTCATCATCTTTTGAAAAAGATACACCAGAAAGAACAAGTCCAAAACCAGAAGAAATAGTATCTTTTTTAACCAACCAAAACAATATTGGACAAATTTACCAAGCTTTGTTGTTGGGGATTAAAGATTATTTTACCAAAATGGGTTTCACCAAAGCAATAATTGGCAGCAGTGGAGGAATTGACAGTGCCGTAACCTTGGCAATTGCATGTGAGGCATTGGGCAAAGAAAATGTTTTTGCCCTGTTGATGCCTTCCCCATTTTCAAGTGATCATTCTGTAATTGATGCAATTGAATTGAGCCAAAATTTGGGAAATGCTTATGAAAAGATTCCTATTAACGAAATTTACAATGCCACTTTACAATCGCTAAGCCCAATTTTTAAAACACTTCCTTTCGGATTGGCTGAAGAAAATATGCAAAGCAGAACAAGAGGGAATTTATTAATGTCAGTTGCCAACAAAATGGGCTATATTTTGTTAAATACTTCCAATAAAAGCGAGTTGGCAACAGGGTATGGAACGCTTTATGGCGATATGGCAGGAGGTTTGAGTGTTTTGGGTGATGTGTATAAAATGCAGGTTTTCGCACTTGCAAATTATATAAATCGAAACCAAACAATTATTCCAACAAATATCATCACTAAACCACCTTCAGCAGAACTAAGACCAGAGCAAAAAGACAGTGATAGTTTGCCAGACTATGCAATTTTAGACCAGTTGTTGTTTCAATACATTGAGCAGCGAAAAGGGTTTAACGAAATTGTTGCAGCTGGTGGAGAGGAAAATTTGGTAAAAAGAGTATTGCATTTAGTGAACACAAATGAATACAAAAGAAACCAATTTTGCCCAATCATAAGGGTTAGTGCTAAGGCTTTTGGAGTTGGTAGGCGTTTACCCATTGTTGCGATGTATTCAAATTAATATTAAATTATTTGTTTTATTTTCAAAATCTATATAAATTATTTTATTGAATGTTCGCATGTTGTAAATTGCATAACCTTTGCTAATTTTATTCAAACTGAACCACAAAATATTCTTATGCTACAAATGGCGGAAGACATCAAATTACTTAACGAAAAAATAAAATATGCTGCTTCATTTGTAGACAGCATTGAAGAAGAAGTTGGGAAAGTTATTATTGGTCAACAATATATGGTACGTAGGTTGTTGATAGGATTGTTGAGTAATGGGCATATTTTATTAGAAGGTGTTCCTGGCTTAGCTAAAACCTTATCTATCAAATCATTGGCACAAACCATTCATGCCAAAATGAGCAGAATTCAGTTTACTCCCGATTTGTTACCAGCGGATGTAATTGGAACAATGATTTACAACCAGCAAACACACCAGTTTGTAGTGCGGAAAGGACCAGTATTTGCCAATTTTATTTTGGCAGATGAAATAAATCGTGCCCCAGCAAAAGTGCAAAGTGCACTTTTAGAGGCAATGCAAGAAAGACAAGTTACCATTGGCGATACAACTTATGCATTGGATGAACCATTCTTAGTGTTAGCTACTCAAAACCCTATAGATCAAGAGGGAACTTATACATTACCAGAAGCTCAGGTTGACAGGTTTATGTTGAAAGTGGTAATTGATTATCCAACCCGCGATGAGGAGTTGAAAATCATCAGACAAAATCTTGAAGGTATTACGTTGAAACCAGTGAAACAAGTAGTGCATATCACCGAAATTATTGAAGCCCGAAAATTGGTGAAAGGCATCTACATGGATGAAAAGATAGAACAATATATTTTGGATATAGTGTTTGCTACCCGACAGCCAGAAAAGTATGCTTTAGGTTCCATTAAGCCGTTAATTTCTTATGGAGGTTCTCCTCGTGCAAGTATAAATCTTGCATTGGCTGCAAAAGCTCATGCTTTTATCAACAAAAGAGGGTTCGTAATTCCTGATGATGTAAAAAGTATTGCAAAAGACGTAATGCGTCATCGTATTGGATTAACCTATGAGGCTGAGGCTGAAAATATGACCAGCGAAAATATCATTGATACCATCCTTAGAACTATCCAAGTTCCATAATGCAATTGACAACAGCAGAAATAATAAGGAAAGTACGTGAGCTTGAAATCAAAAGTAAAAAACTCACCACCAGATTACTGTCTGGAGAGTTTTATAGTGCCTTCAAGGGACTAGGGATGGCTTTTAAAGAAGTGAGGGAATATTACCACGGTGATGACCCTCGTTTCATTGATTGGAATGTTTCTGCACGGTTTGGTCACCCTTTTAGTAAAGTTTTTGAAGAAGAACGTGAAAGAGTAATTATGATTCTGGTAGATACTAGTTCGAGTTCTGCATTGGGGACAACGCAATATCAAAAAGATGAACTTATCACTGAACTAACTGCCGTTTTAACATTTAGTGCAATTAATAATAATGATAAAGTTGGTGTGATTTTTTTTAGCGATACCATTGAAAAGTACATTCAACCTAAAAAAGGTAGACAACATGCTAGTTTTATAGTACGTGAACTATTGGTTAAACAAAAAATTAGAAAAGGAACAAATCTAAAAGAAGCCCTCAAGTTTTTCACCAGTACCATTCAACAAAAAACAATTGTATTTATAATAAGTGATTTTATTACCGACTCTTTTTCGGATTTGCTTAAAATGACCTGTAAGAGAAATGAAGTTACCGGAATTCAAGTCTATGATCGCTTAGATAAAACTTTGCCTTCTATTGGCATTATTCAGGCTGAAGATCCAGAAACAGGAAATCTTGCCTGGATAGATACCAGTGATCCTTTAGTGCAACTCAATTACACCAATCGGTTTATCGAAAATGAACAAGAACTAACCGACTTATTTAGAAAATCTGGAGCAGGTTTTGTTGGCATCAGAACCGATGATGATTATCTTAAAATTTTAAAAAAATACTTCATTCGCTTCAAAAAGCATGTTTAAAATTATACAACATACCAGTTTATTGATTGTTGCTCTTTTTCTAATTGTCGCTTTTGGAAATGGACAAACGGTTAATGCAACGCTAAAGCCATCATCAATTGTGTTGGGTGAACGAGCATCATTATCCCTTAAATTGGAATTGGAACAAGGAGACAAGATTGTAGCGTGGCCGAATTATCCAGATACGTTCAATCATATAGAAATCAGTAAAAGAGGTAAAATTGATAGTTTTACCTCAGGAAAAAGAATACAGTTTTCTCAAGTTATTGAATTAACCAGCTTTGATTCAGGAAGTTGGGTAATTCCTGCTGTTCCTTTTGAAGTAGGGACAAACAAATCAAAAACGGATCCACTTTTATTATCGGTAAGAACAATCCCCTTAAAAGGCGATAATTATAACGATATCAAAGAAATTATTGAAGTGCCTGCTCCAGGAATAAATTGGCTTTTTTGGATAGCTGTTGTAGTAAGTATTTTACTTCTCTCTACATTAATCTTTTTATGGTGGAAAAGCAGGAAGAAGAAACCGATTATTGAGAAGTCAAAATCTAACGAACCTCCTTTTGAGTTGGCTATGAAACAATTACAACAATTAAAAGATGCAAATTTGCCGATGAAGGGTGAAATTATGCAATATTATATTTTATTGTGTGATATCTACCGCAATTACCTAAGTGCCACAACTGGTATGAGAATCTTGCAATCTTCTACAGATGATATATTAATAAAAATTCGTCATTTGATGAAAGCGGATGAGTTTAGTAGCATATCGAGTGTATTAAGAATTGCGGATGCTGTTAAATTTGCTAAATACAAATCATCGGTTGAAGAAGCAAATGAAGCATTTGAAATTGTTTATACATCAATTAATCTTTTGAATAAATTAAAACCATAAAGTGATCTGGGAATATTTTCAACAAATTGCTTTTGCCCAGCCTTATTGGCTGTTTCTATTGCTGCTAATACCCATATTGGCAGGATGGCATATTAGTAAATCTAAAAGCCAAAACAGCACTTTAAAATTATCGTCATTAAAAAATTTACAAACCGGAGTTCCGCTTAAAATAAAATTATTACCACTTTTGATCATTTTAAGGTTGATCGCATTAACCTTATTGATTATTTCTTTGGCTCGGCCACAAACTTACTTTGATGAAAAAAATGCTGAAGGAGAAGGAATTGATATTATTTTGTGCATTGATGTTAGCGGTAGTATGTTGGCACAAGATTTTCAACCCAATAGATTAGAAGCTGCCAAGCAGGTTGCTGCCGATTTTATTCAATTAAGGCCAACAGATAGAATTGGGTTGGTGATTTTTGCAGGTGAAAGCTTTACACAATGTCCTATTACCGCTGATTATACCATGTTAATAAATCAAGTTGCTTCCATCAGAGGAGGTTTTATGGCAGATGGAACTGCAATTGGTTCGGGTTTGGCTACAAGCTTAGATCGCTTAAAAAGCAGTACAGCAAAATCTAAAATTGTTGTTTTGCTAACCGACGGAGAAAACAACGGCGGATTAATAGATCCAACAACTGCAAAGGATATTGCCAAATCATTGGGTATAAAAGTTTATACCATTGGCGTTGGTACTGAAGGCGTTGCACCTACACCCGTGCAAACACCCTCTGGAGATGTTATCATGCAACAAGAAAAAGTTAATATTGATGAAAAACTTTTAACAGAAATTGCAAATGAAACCGGAGGAAAATACTTCAGAGCTAAAGATAATATTGGCTTGAAAAATATTTATACAAGCATTAACCAACTTGAAAAATCTAAAATTGAGGTAAAAACAATTAGAAGATATACAGAAAAGTTTTATTTGTTAACGTTAATCGCTTTTGTGTTGCTGTTGATTGAAGCTTTACTTAGATTTACATTCTTTAGAAAATTTCCGTAAACTACAATTGCAATGGGTAACTTTATTTTTAAATTATGACAGGAACGGTTTATAAATCCACCGGAAGTTGGTATGTGGTTAAAGATGACAGTGGTGAGATTTATCAAGCAAGGATAAAAGGCATTTTTCGTATGGATAAATTAACCTCAACCAATCCTCTTGCTGTTGGCGATAAAGTTGCTTTTGAAATTGAAAATGAATTAGAAAAATCGGTAATGATTACCGAAATATTTCCTCGAAGAAATTACATCAATCGAAAATCGCCATCTCATAGATTACATCATCATATTGTAGCATCAAATTTAGACCAGTGTGTGCTCTTTGCTACTTTAAAAGAACCAAGAACTAGTCAGGGTTTTATAGATCGGTTTTTAGTAGCGGCAGAATCTTATCAAATTCCAGCCATTGTGGTATTCAATAAATTTGATATTTACCAAGATAAAGAGATGGAGAAGTTTGAAGTAATGCGTAGCAATTATGAAGCGGTGGGGTATAAAGTTTTGAAGATAAGCGTGAAAGAAAAAACTGGATTATCTGAAGTAATGTCATTATTAAATAAGAAATCCACTTTAATAAGCGGACATTCAGGCGTAGGAAAGTCATCTTTTATCAATTATTTATTGCCCGATTTGGCACTTAGAACCAAAGATGTAAGTGGTTGGAGTGGCAAAGGATTACATACCACCACATTTGCTGAAATGTTCGATCTTCCTGAAGGAGGTTGTATTATTGATACACCAGGAATTAGAGAATTTGGTTTGGTTGACATCGAAAAAACCGAACTTTCACATTACTTCCCTGAAATGCGACAATTTTTACACCTCTGCCAATTTAACAATTGCTTACATTTTAATGAACAAGATTGTGCTGTAAAAGAAGCCGTAGAAAAAGAAATTATTTCAATTGATAGATATGTAAGTTACCTAACAATTATGGAAACCATCGAGACTAAAACTTATTGATAATCAATTATTGGAGATTGATTAAAACTGTGGCAAGTTCAGCAACTGCGTCATTGTCAGTACTCAATGCATCTTTCATTTTTCTTGGAAATATAGATACCCCATTTTGAACATTGTAATGCAACGTCAATTTATGACCATTGTATTGAAAATCCCAATAAGAAGTTTGGGTATCGTCAATTTTATTGGTAAAACTGATATTGGCTTGTTCAGCCATCACATCAGCAATAGAATAAAATTGATCAAATCCACAATTTTCAGACAAAACAGCTTCTGTACATCCAAAATCATTTCTTAGGGAAAGGTTCATAATGGTTTAATTTTAACATCATTGCTTGACTTTGAACTTCGGCGACTTTTGGATTTTTTCACCGCTCAAAATACGTTCTGCTCCAATGTTTCTTCCATCACTTGGACAGCCATATTTTGCAGCACAACTCACACAAGAAGACACCAAAATAATAAAAAGTGCTGCCTTACCCAAAAATTTAGTCATAAAAATTGATTAATGTCAGTTAAAATTATGATTTAAACCAACTACTGTATTTTACATAGTTGTTGGCTATTCTGTTGATTTCACCTTCAATAAGTCCTGTAGGTATGGATTTTACTTTTTTTGCGGGCACTCCAGCATAAATTGAACCGGCTTCAACAATAGTATTTTCAAGTACAACAGCACCTGCGGCGATGATGCTATTTGAACCAATGTGAACATTATCCATCACAATAGCACCCATTCCAACCAGCACATTGTCGTCAATTCGGCAACCATGAAGAATTGCCAAATGACCCACGCTTACATTGTTACCAAGGATCGTTTTTGTTTTTTCGAAGGTGCAATGGATAACCACGCCATCTTGAATATTCACTTTATTGCCCAAAATAATACTGTTGACATCACCTCTAATAACAGCATTAAACCATACAGAGCATTGATCTCCCATTACCACATCTCCTACAATTGTTGCATTAGGTGCAATAAAACAATCGTTTCCAAAACTCGGAGAGATGCCATTTACGGGTAAAATCACTGCCATTTTATAAAGTTAATTATCTATTTTGGATTTGTCTTTCATTTGTTGTTTCAATTTCTGTTTCAATTTTTAGCTTTCGTAACTTTGCGTATGAATCATCGTGAAATGTTTTTAAGGCATGTGGCACAAACTTCTACAGCACCATTGGCAATTGAGGTGGTTAGGGCTGAAGGAATGTTGATGTGGGATGAAAAAGGGAAAGAGTATCTTGATATAATTGGAGGGATAAGTGTTTGCAGTGTTGGTCATCGTCACCCTGAAGTAATAAAAGCCATTCATAAGCAAGCCGATTTGTATTTACATGTGATGGTTTATGGGGAATTGGTACAATCACCACAAGTGCAATTTGCGGCTGCTTTAGCTGCTCATTTGCCGTTATCACTTGATGCAGTGTATTTTACTGGGTCGGGGTCAGAGGCCACAGAGGGAGCTATGAAACTCGCAAAGCGTGTAACAGGCAGAACGGAGATTGTGTCTTTTAAAGATTCTTACCATGGTTCAACACAAGGCGCGTTGAGTGTGATGGGCGATGAATACTGGCGCAATGCGTTTAGGCCATTATTGCCGGGTATTTCACACGAAAATTATGGTGAAATTAACGCTTTAGAACGGATAACTTCACAAACTGCGATGGTAATTGCAGAAACGGTGCAAGCGGAGAAAGGGGTAAATGTTCCCACAAAAGCATGGATGCAAGCATTGCGGAGGCGTTGTGATGAAACCGGAACCTTGTTGGTATTGGATGAAATTCAAGCCGGATTTGGCCGTACAGGAACTTTATGGGCATTTGAACAATTCGATATTGTGCCAGATATTTTGTTGCTTGGAAAAGCCTTAGGTGGTGGATTGCCCCTTGGGGCGTTTGTTGCCAAACAATCTATGATGAACCAACTTGCAGTTCAGCCGGTATTAGGACACATAACTACTTTTGGTGGTCATCCATTGAGTTGTGCTGCTGGTTTAGCAGCTTTTAATGTGTTGATTGATGAGCAACTTTATAAAAATGTAAAAGAGAAAGCAGCGCTATTTGCTTCGCTATTGATACATCCGAAAATCAAAGCCGTTAGAACATTTGGATTGTTAATAGCTGTAGAATTTGACAATTTTGATCAAAATAAAGCAATCATTGATGCATGTATAGAAAAAGGCATTTTTACAGATTGGTTTTTATTTGCATCAAATTGTATGCGTATTGCTCCACCATTGATAATAAATGAAGAAGAAATAAGAAGGGCTTGTGCGGTGATTTTGGAGGTGGTGGGTAAGGGTAAGGGTTAGGGGTAAGTAGTAAGGGGTAAGAAATTATTAGACAACCTAAGTAATTTATTGAAAGCTTATGCATTAAAAAAAGATCCGAAAATTTATGGCCAATAATTTGTAATTTCGCAATCCTTTGGAGATTTGTCCGAGTGGTTGAAGGAGCACGCCTGGAAAGTGTGTATATTCGAAAGGGTATCGAGGGTTCGAATCCCTCAGTCTCCGCA
>CAMBYC010000116.1 GCA_945871875.1 Sphingobacterium thalpophilum | reverse complement strand
TACCACATTTTTTTTGTGGAATGTTGGCAAAAGATCAAAATCTCTTGTGTTCCAAGTGTAAGATGTACTAAAATCATTACAATTTAATATCGTTTGTACATCCTCAGGGAAATCTTTCAGTAGATTAATACAAATTTCTTTTATACCATTTGGCCCTTCTTTTTGATGCATCAAATCAGTACCAAATTGCATAAACCAAACCAACTCTGTTGCTGATGTAGGGATATATCCAAACGAAATCGCTTTATCTTTGCTAACAAATTTCTTAAAAAGATTAGGGTTTTGAATTATAAGTTCACTACAACTTGTAACGCCTACAAATTCTTTTACTTCTGTTGCTGTAAAATTTGTTTTTCCAAACAAATATTCTCTAACTGCAGAATTTGCTCCATCTGCTCCTATAAAAACATCTCCAAATTCAATCTCCCCATTTTGAAATACAGCAGCAATTGCTTTATCTCTTCTGTATAAAAAATGTGAAAACACTTTGTTGTATTTAATCTTATTTGAGGGTATAAAAGAATACAAAAAAGCAATCAAATCAGCTCTTCTTATACATTGCCAAGGATCCAATTTTTGATATTTTACAATTGTATCGTTGGGCCTTAATTGCATAAAACTATCAATCTTATTACCCGGCAACTGCATTTTAATGCCCTTATCATTTAATCCTGATACTATTGCTAAACCTTCAGAATGCATTAAAAAAGCATTGCCTTTGTTTGGAATTCCATTTTCTTTTTCACAAATGCATACTTCAAATCCATTTTTAAGCAATAAAATACCAGTAGTTATTCCGCCTATTCCGCCGCCTATAATTACTACTTTCATTGGCTTAAAATGGTTTTTTGAATTCGATTCATTGCTTCTTCTATCAACATTTCCGATGTTGCAAAGCTCAATCTGATATAACCCTCGGCTTCTGTACCAAACCATTGTGGCAATCCAGGTACCACAGCTACTTTTGCTTTATTCAGCAATAAATCATAAACCTCTTTGGAGCTTAATCCTGTTTCCTTAATATTTACAAAAGCCAAATAACATCCTTCAGGATAATAACACTTGAAACCAGGCAACCCATTCAATCTATTTACAATTATACTTCGCATTTTCTCCAAATGCAATACAAATTCTTTTAACCAATAATCACACTCTAAAAGAGCAGAAGTTGCAGCAACCTGCGACAAAACATTAGACCCGTGGATAGTAGATTGATGTGCTGTTGCAGTTAAAATGGCGTTGAAATGTACATCATTAAATGCGGTAATCACCCCAATGCGCAAGCCCGCAAGTCCATAACTTTTGCTAAAGCCAGAAACAATTATTGTTCTTTGCCTGATTTCTTCATCTAAAGATGCAATACTTGTAAATATTGAAGGGGCAAAAACGATATCGCTCCAAATCTCGTCTGATAAAATAAGTAGATTGTATTTCAATGCAATTGAGCCCAAAGTGAGGAGTTCTTGTTGGGTAAATACTTTTCCGGTTGGATTAAGTGGATTGCAAAGACAAATCATTTTTGTTTTTGGGGTAATCAGTTGTTCAAGTTTATCCCAATCTAAAGGCAAAGAAGGGTCTATTGGAACCTGAAATGGAATCGGAACAGCATCATTTTCTTTTATTGAATAACCAAATAGAAAATCAACCGGGTTAAAGATAATGGCTTCATCTCCTGGTTTAAGAAAGGCTTTACAAATAGAAAAAATTCCAAAAGCTGCACTATCAACTGGCAAAATATATTTAGGTTTTGCTGGTACTTGACGCTTGTTTTGGTAAAAACTAGCCATTGCCTCTTTAAAAAAATCATATCCTTCAATTGGAGCATAAGAAAAATATCTGTCTGCAGCAAAACGAGAAATGGAATTGGCTATTTCTGGGGCAACGGGAAAATCAGGATCTGCAGCTGTTAAGGGAATAACATCTTTTTCTACTGCTGCCCAACGAAGGTTATAAGCGCGTTGTTTTAACAAGTTTAAATTTACAGTGGTGTTTGAGAACATAGGTTAGTTAATTAACGTGAAAATTGGTGTTTTATTCTAGTTTTTCTGGATGATATATTTTTTCAGCTTTTAAATAAACTTCTTTTTTATTGAGGGTCATGGGTTTTGTTTGTTGATGCGTAAACATTTCCATTTGATCGGTATAATGTGGAGAACCAGGTTTTGATGAAGCACCATAAGCATTAATAGATTCTATCATTGGGCCATCTTTTGTAAACCTTACCAATTCAATATAAGCATCACCCTGATTGCCTTTCCACAATCCATTTTGATATGGAATTGCATACATTGGTGCAAGCACATCAGGCAAACCAGCCAAAGGAATTGCTTTTTCTCCTCTAACCAATTTTTGTACATCTCCTAATTTTAGGTCGGTTCTTCCAAATTGTTCAAGCATTTGTTTTTTAGCAATGGTTAAAACGGTTGCAGCTAGTGCCGCTGTTAATCCACCATTTCTGAAATAAGTGTTTTTATCTTTGTTGATGATTTGATATACAAAAAGGAAAGTTCCGGCTCCAATACTTTCTAAATTAGATATTTTATCCCATTGGTTTAATTGTTGGATTAGATCGGCAATTTCTGGAAATTCTTTAGGGTTCAACAAAAAGAGGCTGTCTATATTTCCTTGGAAAGCAAAAGTGGAGGGGTATTGTCTATCAAATTTTATGCTTTTGAAATCGGCATAGGAAACTTTTGGATATTTTGCAACCAGTTCAGCAAACCTTAGGCTTCTGTTGTTTTCTAAGGTTTCATAGCCCATTGTGAGGTCGGTATTTTTAGCATTGTCGGCTCCTTCGGTTGCATGAAAAGGCGAATGGTTGGTGTTGTAAACAAATCCAGCAGCCGGTTGAAGCACTTGAGGCAAATCTTTTAAAGGATGAATTTCATTCCAAAGGGTTTTGCTGGTATTGCCAGGAACGGTTCCACTCCATTTGTAAGCTGGATTTCTTACCGGAATACTTCCATTGCTTACATAAAAAATAGTGTCGTATTTGTCTGCATAAACAATATTATAACCCGGAATTGCAACCATATTTAAAGCATTTCTAAACTCAGTGAAATTCTTGGCTTTATTCATACGATACCATTGTTCAACACCTCTAAGTTCCATCATTGCCGGCATTCTTAATGCAAATGTGCCTCTTGGGGTAATAACGGTTGGACCATACTTGCTCCAATATGCCTTTTTGCCAATAGGAAGCGTGATGGTAGAAGTTTTTACTTTTAGATGTGCGGTTTTTTCTTCCAGATTAAGCCACTCCCCATCAAATTTGTATTGTAATTTGTTGTTTGGATTGATTTCTAATTGATAGATATCATATTTATCAGGAGCATTTACGGTGTGAGCCCAGCCTAGATTTTCGTTACAACCATGAAGAATACAAGGAGCACCCGGAAAAAGGGCACCTATTATATTCCAACCATCTTCACTATTTAAGTGGGCTTCATAAAATGCAACTGGACCTTCTAGAGGTTGATGGGCGTTTATATCTAGGTAAACCTGACCATCGGTGGTTTTGGTACTGTTGAATGCGATAGCGTTACTTCCTGCAGTTTTATAGTTTTCTAATAAAGGAACTTTACCATTAAAAATAGAAGTTAAAGCTTTATCAGCTCCAGAAACCACACACAATTGAAGCACAGTGCATTGAACAATTTGTTCTGGTGTAACTGGAAATGCTTTTTTCAACAAAACTTCACTTGGATGTGTCGCTGCATAAGAATTAATCCCCGCACAATAACCTTCTAATAATTTTTTAAATGCGGGACTTAAATCAGATTCATATTTTGCAGCTACCAATTCAGGAATTCTTAATAAATGAACTATATAATCAATCGAAGCTCCTTTTTTCCCCATGTAAGACCCTAACATTGACTTACCAGCTAAAAGTGTTTGTTGTATGGTTGCAAAATCATCCTCAGCATGAGCCCAAGCCAAACCATATGCAACCTCAGGATCTGTTTTTGCAAAAATATGTGGCACTCCAAAAGAATCTCTAACAATATCAATTTTAGCAGTATTCCATTGTGATTGAACTGAATCAAATAAAACAACAGTTAAAATAAACAACAAAAAATATTTACGCATGGTAATTTATTACAGACAAAAATCTTAAAAAGTAAAATCAAATTTTTATAACTTAAATATAGCGTTTCAAATATAGATGAAATTCAAAAACCTTCAATATTCTATTCAGAAATTGGTTGTTAATTATTTATGTAAGAATATAAAATTTTACAGAAAAGTATAAATTATTTTAGTCAACAATCAAATTACACAATAGCAACCCAATAATTAACGTTTCCTTTAATGATTAAAACCCACAAATAAATTGTATTAAAAAAATTGATTTAATACAATTTATTACAAACCTTTAAAACCATAAACTTGAAAACCATTATCCTTATTATTTGCATGAGTTTTGCAATTTTTCAAACTAAGGCTCAAAATAATACATCAACAGAAGCTAATTTTATTGAAAACTTATCAAATAGTTCTGTAGTTTATTCCGATACAAAATTTTCTGAAAGCACCACACATTATTCAACTTTTAATCCAGTTGGTGAGATAAAAAGCTTATCGGATGCAATCGTAAAAAATTATTGCAGAAAATACAAATTAGATTATATAGGATATTATGCACCTACTTTGTATATAAAAGAGAAATACTCATTAATAAATAGCCTTAACGATCATCTAAAAGAGCATTTAGCCATATTTAATAGGGAAAATAAGTCATCTTTATTAGTTGCCAAGGTTAATATTGATTGAATCAAATAGATTTTAATAATTAAAGTATAAATAGTGTTGAATTTTTGAATTCTTCAAAGGGTAAATAAAATTTTGTTAATTTGTACATATAAATTATTCAATTTTAATGCAACAATTAACCAAATCTTTCAAATATTTAAGTCCCTTCATAATCTACATACTAGGCTGGATTACATTTACGCATACTGGAATAAGTTGCTGGTTGGCAATGTTGTATACATGGGTTTTTATACCTATTGTAGAGTTGTTTTTAAAACCTGATAGAAGAAATTTAGACCAAGTTGAAGAAGCAATGGCTAAACAAAATGTAGTTTATGATTATATTCTTTATTTTGTTGTAGTACTTCAATTTACATCGTTACTGATGTTTTTTAATAGTTTAAAAGAAAACAGTCTCAGTTATTTAGATATAATAGGCAGAACGATGACCATGGGTTTGCTTTGTGGTACTTTCGGTATTAATGTAGCGCATGAATTAGGACATAGAGTAAACCGTTTTGAACAATTACTAGCTAAAACCTTATTGCTGTCTAGTTTATATATGCACTTTTTTATAGAGCACAATAAAGGTCACCATAAACATGTTGCAACTCCCGATGATCCTAGCACTGCCAAATACGGACAATCAGTATATGCTTTTTGGCCCCAAACTTTGGTAGGTACATATATGAGTGCATGGAAAATTTCTATTGCCGATTTAAAAAAAATTAATAAGCCATTTTGGTCTTTTTACAATGAAATGCTTGTTTTCCAATTGATTCAATTGGCTTTTGTTTTGCTAATTTTTATATTTTGGGGTTTGATGACAGCCATTTTGTTTGTATGTGCAGCTTTTATTGGTGGATTACTTCTTGAATCTGTAAATTATATTGAGCATTATGGATTAAGTCGTAAAAAAACTACTGTAACAAGTTATGAGCGTGTTCAACCACACCACAGTTGGAACAGCAATCATGTACTTGGCAGATTGATGTTGTTTGAACTCAGTAGACACAGCGATCACCATTATTTAGCATCTAGGAAATACCAGATTTTAAGAAACTTAGATGACGCTCCTCAAATGCCAACCGGCTATCCGGGTATGATTTTATTATCGTTATTCCCACCAGCATGGTTTTATATTATGCATAAGGAGTTGGAAAAGCAGAAGGAGTTATGAGTTATGAGTTATGAGTTATGAGTTATGAGTTATGAGTTATGAGTTATGAGTTATAACTTTTAAATTAATAAAATTAATAAAATTAATAAAAATAATTATTGTTTATGTTTTTCTTACAACTCATAACTCATAACTCATAACTCATAACTCCCTAAGTGCTTGCACCAATACATCCAACTCCTTGGTGGTGGTATATAAGTTTGGAGTAATTCTGCAACCTTGTACGTTTGCATAATCAATTGCTACAGTGAATATTTTATACTTTTTCAACAAGGTTTCTGCGAGTAAAGCGGGTTTCATGCCTTTTATTCCAACATTGGCGATGCCACAAGAGCGAGATTCCTCTGCGGGTGTATTTAACACAACATTTGGCAAATTGCGCACTTTTGAAGTCCAATACAACTGCAAATAACGCAATCTTGCTTCTTTACGTGCAGCACCAATCATATTATAATGGTCAATAGAATCTGAAATGGTTAAATCTGTTGCTACAGGATGTGTACCCGTATGATTTAATCTGCTTATATCGTCTTCAGCCTTTGGACTATCAGCAATTAATGGCCATATTTTTTTAATTTTTTCTTTTTTAACAAACAACATTCCGGCACCCAACGGAACACTGAGCCATTTGTGTAAACTAGCTCCATAATAATCGCAATCCAATTCTTTTATATTGTATTGGATGTGTGCAACCGCATGGGCACCATCTACCAAAACATCAACACCTTTACTATGTGCCATTTCGCAGATTTTCTTAATGGGTAAAATTTGTCCGGTGATATTTACCATATGACAAACCATCAGTAATTTGGTATTTGACGTAATTGTATTGGCATACAATTCTACAATTTCTTCATCAGATTTTGGATGGTTTGGTATAGAAACGATTTTATTTACCACCCCGTGTCGTTTAGCTACTTGCTTAAACATATCTAACATTGCTCCGTAGTCTTGCTCTGCCATTACCGCTTCATCACCTGCTTTCCAAGGGAAACCTGCAATGATGGTATCTAAAGATTCAGTTGTATTTCGGGTAATTACCAATTCTTCTGCGGTACATCCTAAGAGGGTTCCAAGTTTTTCGGCCATTCTTTTCTTATTGTCAAATTGTACAGTGCGCATATAATAAGAACCTTGAAGATTAACTTCACGGATATGCTCCATATATTTATCCAATAAAACCTTTGGAACAAAATTATAATAACCGTTTTCTAAGTTGATGTAATCTGGTTTTAAATTGTAACCTTTTCTGATGGCAGCCCAAAAACTTTCATCCTCAGCCAAAAGATTAGGATCTATATCAGCAGAACGTTGAGTCATCTTTTCCATACTATTTGCAGAAAATGGAATTCCAGCTGCAGCCCAAGCCAAGCCTTTCAAAAAAGTTCTCTTTTTCAAATGATAATTATTTTGAGTGATTGACTACAATATAATTATTTCAATTATTTTTTACAAACCAATTTTTAATCCAGCCGTTGCACTAAAACTATGTGGATAGGTTTTCATTGATTCATTTTTATTCATAGGTGTAATGCTAAAACGATAGATTGGAGCCATTCTAATGGACAATCTTTTAGAAATGTTGTAATCTATACCCACACCAACTATACCATTAAAATACATTTTTTTAAGATCTTTGGTTTTTAGTTTTTTCAATTTTTCTGTATAGTTATTGTCGATACTTGTCTCAAAACTCTGTCCAACAAGCACATTTGCACCAATACCTACCATTTGAAACCAATTGATTTTACCTTTTACAAGCTGATATCTTGCTATTAAAGGAGTATTTATATATTGAAGTTGATTGTTTGCAGAAAAAGATTTTGTGCTATCTCCAATAGATAAAGTGGTTCCCAGTTTTGGATCTATGTAATAAGTGCCTGCGGAGCAATCGAAGCGGTATTTTATTTTTCCTTCCCGATTTCTTTCGGCACCAATGGTTCTAGGTTTGATGGTTGTATTTTTTTCGAAGTAATTAATTCCACTTTCAATTGATATACGTTTAGATAGATTTATTTCTAAAGCAATTCCAAAAGAAACTTCAAGTTTTGTGGCTTCACTTTCTATTATTTGCTTACGTAAATATTCTCTTCTTGAACCTAAATCCTCTTCTACTACTATTCGTGTATTTAATGTATTTAAAGACAAGTTAGGAATTATACTAAAACGTTTCGGAGTTTTTTCTTTTGTTTTTTTCTCAACGATTGATGTAGGGGTATTTTCGACTTTTACAATTGGTATTGTAGAAGCATTTAAAGGCAATTGATTGATTTCAGGAATGCCACCATTGGGATTTCTATTTGTTTTTATGCTTTCAATTTGTTCCATTTGAAAATGTGAAGTTTTATTAATTACTTTCGGAACAACTGTTGCAACCTTTGTTTTGGTTGTATGTTTTTCAGTATTTTCTTTGCGTTCAATGGAAACAGTTGTAATTGTTTCTTTTAAAGGATTTTTGCTGTTTTGATTTTTGTTTGATGTGTATATTGTTTTAGCAGCAATTGGATTTTCTTTAGGTTTGGAAGGCTTTATAATTTCCAAATCAGCTTCTGCAATTGGGTTGTTGGTTTTTGCTATTTGATGAATCGCTTTTGGATTTTTAGCTCCAACAATTGTTAGTGATTTTTTAGTGATATTAATTGAAGCATTTACATCAACCTTTGGGCTTTTTGAAGTATTGATTAATAAACTTGATGCCTTTTTCTCAATAGATTTTAGTTTGTTTGAACGACTGTTTTCATCGCTTATTTTTACAGTAATTGGAGTTTCATTAGCAACGGCTGGAGAATTAATAACTGAATTGTTTGAATAGTTTTTTTTGTAAGAATTGATGGTATAAATGCTCACAAAGGCTAATAGCAAAAGAAGTGCGATTAGAATTCTTTGAAGTTGTATATATTTTTGTTTGTATGTATTTGCAATATTGTTATCAAGTGATTTTTCAATTGCATCCCAAGTAGCCAAAGAAGGTTGATCTTTTTTTTCAGCTAAACCATCTAAAAAAATTTCATCTATAGGGTGTAAATTTTTTTTCACAGCATACTAATTTTTTCATTTTTAATTTCATAGAGTTCTTTAACCTGCTTTTGCAAAATTACTCTTGCATCTGAAAGGTTCGATTTTGATGTGCCTTCAGAAATTTTTAGCATTTCTGCAATTTCTCTGTGCTTTAGGCCTTCAAAAACATAAAGATTAAATACAATTCGATATGCGGGACTCAAATTTTGTATTAGTTTTAGGAGGTCTTTTGTGCCAATATTTGATAATATTTCTTCCTTGGAAGCCATGTGCACTTCTTCTTCAACCAAATCAACTACAGGATACAATTTTGCTTTAGTTCTTAATCTTTGTAAACTGGCATTAACCATTATTTTACGTAGCCAACCTTCGAATGATCCTTCTTGTCTAAATTTTTTTATATGTGTAAAAGCGTTGATAAAACCCTCTTGTAAACTTTCCTCTGCTTCTTCTCGTGAATTGGCATAACGCAAACATACCAGAAACATTTTTGAAGAAAAATGTTGATACAATTTGTTTTGGGAAATTCTATTGCCGGAACAACAGCCGTTTATGAGTTGATTTAATGTTTCCAATTCTGCAGCATTGGTTT
>CAMBYC010000115.1 GCA_945871875.1 Sphingobacterium thalpophilum | reverse complement strand
GAATATTTGGCTTTTTCAACGTTCATATCAACCCCTTTTGCTTTCAAGTAGTCAATTTCTGCCTCTCTAGAAAGTTTGAGGTCTCTTACGGGTGTAATAATTTCAACACCTGGAATCATAATATGAAAAACCATATCAAATCGAACTTGGTCGTTGCCAGCACCTGTGCTTCCGTGTGCAACTGCATCTGCATTGAGCTTTTTTGTATGTTCTGCAATGCTAAGTGCCTGACTTAATCTTTCAGCACTTACACTTAGTGGATAAGTATTGTTTTTAAGTACGTTTCCATAAATAAGAAAACGAATAATGTTGTTGTAATAAGATTTTACAGCATCTACTACAGTATGCGTTTTTACACCAAGGTTATATGCGTGTAATTCAATTTGTTTCAATTCATATTCCGTAAAACCTCCAGTATTTACAATGATGCTGTGCACTTCATAACCTAAATCTTCTTTCAAATATTTTACACAAAAAGAAGTATCTAATCCACCACTGAAACCTAAAACCAATTTTTTCCCTAAACCAGGTAATACCTTGTCTGACATATTTTATAATTGTCTTTTTTCAGAAATTAAAGAAATGACCAAAAACGAATTTTAAAGATGTTGCAAACAAATTGATGTCTCCTTTTCGCTCTTTTTTAAATTTTGATTGTTTAAATCGAAGCAATCTAGCAAATACAGTTTTCTTTTGCTCAAAAAACTGCTTTGTTTCTTTGGGTTCGTAATGGTCTTTAGGATCATAAAGCATTGCTGTACATAAACAATTGCTTCTGCTTTTACTCATCAAGATTTCATAATTCACACAACTTTTACAACCTGCCCAAAAAGCTTCGTCTTGCGTAAGTTCTGAATAAGTTACAGGCTCATAAGCAAGCTCGCTGTTTATTTTCATCACAGCTAAACCAGTGGTTAATCCAAATATTTTAGCATTTGGATATTTTTTTCTACTTAATTCGAATACTTTATGTTTTATTAAGCGAGCCAACCCGTTTTTTCTGAATTTAAGAGAAACAATCAGTCCAGAATTGGCTACATATTCGCCTTCCCAGGTTTCAATATAACAAAATCCAGCCCATTCGTTTGTAGGGCTTAGTGCGATAACAGCCTTGCCTTCTTGCATTTTTTGAATAATGTATTCAGGCGTTCTTTTGGCGATACCTGTTCCCCTTGCTTTGGCAGATTCTGCCATTTCATCGCATATTGTTTGAGCAAAATGAAAATGTGTTTCATTTGCAGCTAAAATTTGGAATTGTTGCTGTTGTTCCATGGCACTAAAATTCAAAAAATTAAAATTGAATAAAACCTACAAATTAGGTAAATAGCATATTAGTACTGCCGCCTGGGCAATAGCTAAAAGTTTTTTAATGCGTATCAACGTCGTACCCAGTAGGGAAATGGCCTGGTTACAAAAACTGTTCTGAGCGGAGCAGCAAAAACCCAACGCAATGTGGCATCCATTTCGGAAGCTTCAGCGATAGTAAAGGTCAGGTTTTTTTTCATTTCTTAGAAAGTGAAAGTTTTAAAGATTGATTTAAATGCAAAATTGCATTATTTTTTTATTTATGTGGTAATTATTTTTTTAAAATACTAGCATATTTGGTCATTGACATTTAATCGTTAACTATTTTACCAATTTATTGGGAAACAATCAATTTCAACCTAACTTGTACTCTACAAATTTTAAATAATTTTTATGCAAATGAAGTTAGTGTTCGTTTTTTTACTGTTGTCATTTTCTGTTTTTGCACAAATTGAACAGCCAGAAGTAGCTAGAATTTTACAAACATTGTGTGCGGATGATATGCAGGGAAGAAAACCTGGAACCCAAGCATCAGCCAATGCCGCTGCATTTATTGCTAGCGAATTTGAAAAAGCTGGTTTAAAAACGCTACCAGGAACTTCAAATTATTTACAACAATTTAATATTGTAAGCTCTACCATTCGTGAAGCTTCAGTTTTGGCTGATGGCGTAAATCTTCCTTCAACAGATTTTTTGGTTTTAGCTATGCAAGATACTTTGGCTTGGGATGGAGTTTCAATTCCAAGAATCACAATCAATAAAGGTGAAAATTTTGGACAAAAATTATTTGGCTTGGCCCAAGAAAAAGGAGATAAAATCATTATTGCAGATACATCCAACAGAAAAATGTTGAAAAGATTTATCAGTTTTGGCATGAAAAGAATAGAAGGGAGTAGCAATATTGTGGTTATATTGACTGCTGCCCCTGTGGAAAAACTTGAAATCAATGCAATTAGCAACATCAACAAAATCAGTTATCAAAATGTTGTTGCAATGGTGCCTGGAAAGATTAAAGATGAGTTTGTTGTATTTTCTGGCCACTATGATCACCTAGGAATTGGAAAGCCTGTAGATGGAGATTCCATTTACAATGGTGCTAATGATGATGCTTCTGGTACAACAGCTGTAATCTCTTTGGCAAAATATTTCAGCACCCAGAAAAAACCAAAGCGTAGCTTGTTGTTTGTTGCATTTACCGCTGAAGAATCTGGTGGTTATGGCTCTTCTTATTTTTCAAAAGCATTAGATCCCCAAAAAGTAGTAGCAATGTTTAACATTGAAATGATTGGTACCGAAAGCAAATGGGGAAAAAATAGTGCCTACATTACCGGTTATGAAAAGTCTGATTTTGGTAAAATCTTGCAATCGTCTTTAACCAACACCCCGTTTAGTTTTTATCCAGATCCATATCCCACAGAAAACTTGTTTTACCGTTCAGATAATGCTACACTAGCAAAATTGGGCGTTCCTGCACATACCATTTCTACCTCAAAAATGGATAGTGAAAAATATTACCACACAGTTAAAGATGAGTTTAGTACCATCAATTTGGAAAATATGACTGAAATTATCAAATCCATTGCATTAAGTAGTAAATTGATAATCAGCGGAAAATCTACACCAACAAGAGTTACAGGTGAATAGAATTAGATTAAATTGATTTGAATTATTTAGATGAGCGGTGCACAGCATCGCTCATTTTTTTTAATAGAGAGCTATCCTTTTCAATTGCATTACCAACTACAATTAGATCTGCACCAGCTTGGCAATTGTGAAAGGCTTTTTCAGGATCAGTAATTCCACCGCCAACTATCAAAGGAATATCTATATGATTTGATACTGCCTTAATCATATTTTCAGAAATTGGCCTACTAGCCCCGCTACCAGCATCCATATAAATCAGTTTCATTCCCAACATTTCACCTGCCATAGCAGTACAAACTGCAATTTCACTTTTGTTGTATGGAATTGGTGTGGCATTACTAATATATGAAACTGTTGTTGGAGCACCACCATCAATAACCATATAACCTGTTGAAATGATTTCTAATCCACTCTGTTTTACCATTGGAGCAGAAATAACGTGTTGACCAATCAGGAGTTCGGGGTTTCTTCCAGAAATCAACGACAAATAAAGTAATCCATCGGCATATTTAGAAATTTGATTCGGATTTCCTGGAAATAAAACAATAGGAATATCTGATTCAGCTTTGACTGCTTTTACAACAGTGTCTAAGTGGTTTGTAACCACAAGACTTCCACCAATAAAAAAATAATCAACTCCAGCAGCGTTGGCAAGCTTACAAAGCTCGCCAATTTGTCCAGGCATAATTTTGTCTGGATCTACTAGAACCGCAAAAGATTTTTTCCCTTTTTGCCTGGCTTCTGTTATTTGTTTATAAATAGATTGCATCGAGATGGTTAATTACAACTTCGCAAAAATGCGAAAAACTTTTCAGTAAAGCTGTGAAACTTAGCTGGAAACTAAAATTTATTACAAAATAACTTGAATTACTCAATTTTTATGTTTTTGATATTAGCAAATACATTTTTATGCCTAAAAATTGATTAAAGTATGAAAGTTGTTACCCTATTGGATTTGCCATTCTTATCCACATACTGTTAATATTTTAGTCTTTATTATGTTGTTGCGTAAAATTAATTTCGTAGGCACCTCAAAGGAAATCATAGTCTAACCCAAAAAAATATCAAACAAATTAAAACACACCTCATGACGCAAGTTCAAAAACAACCCAAAAAAGGTCTTAAATTTTCTCGCTTAAACAGCAAGAAAAACACAAGCGTATTTGACTTATTCGAATACGATTACCGCACATCTGTAATCAGAAACCCTTCAGGAGAAGTTGTTTTTGAAATGACAAATGTAGAGGTGCCCAAACAATGGAGCCAAATTGCAACAGATATAATTGCACAAAAATATTTCAGAAAAGCCGGAGTTCCTCAACCTGATGGCAGTTTGGGTAGAGAAACATCTTCTAAGCAAGTTGCCCATCGTATGGCAAATTGTTGGAAAGTATGGGGTGAGCGTTATGGTTACTTTGCATCCTCAGAAGATGCCAATATTTTTTATGAAGAATTGGTTTATTGTATTCTTAACCAAGCTTGTGTTCCCAATTCTCCGCAATGGTTCAATACCGGTTTGTATGAGAGTTACGGTATTGCAGGAGGTCCACAAGGGCATTATTTTGTAGATCCTATTGATGGTGAATTGAAAAAATCTACTTCAGCTTACGAACGTCCACAACCACACGCTTGTTTTATCCTCAATGTAAATGATGATTTGGTGAACGAGGGTGGTATAATGGATCTTTGGGTTAGAGAAGCAAGGATTTTCAAATACGGTTCAGGTGTTGGAACCAATTATTCAAATATTCGTGGGGAAGGTGAAAAGTTAAGCGGTGGCGGAACATCTTCTGGTTTGATGAGTTTCTTAAAAATTGGCGACCGTGCTGCTGGTGCTATCAAAAGTGGTGGAACAACCCGCAGAGCTGCTAAAATGGTTTGTTTAGACCTAGACCATCCTGAAATTGAACAGTTTGTAGATTGGAAAGTGGAAGAAGAGAAAAAAGTTGCAGCCCTAATTGCTGCTGGATACCCTGGCGATTATGAAGGTGAAGCGTACAAAACAGTGAGTGGCCAAAACTCTAACAATTCGGTTCGTATTCCAAATGCGTTTTTTGATGCTTTATTGAAGGGCGAAGATTGGGAATTAAAAGGCCGCAATGATGGAAAAGTAATTAAAAAAATACCAGCAAAAGCTCTTTGGGATAAAATCAATTATGCCGCTTGGAGATGTGCAGATCCTGGTACCCAATACGATACAACCATCAACGAATGGCATACTTGCCCACAAGGTGGACCAATCAGGGCTTCTAACCCTTGTAGCGAGTATATGTTCTTAGACAATACCGCTTGTAACCTTGCTTCTGTAAACCTTCGTAAGTTTTTTAGAGAATCTGACAACAGTTTTGATGTTGAAGGTTTTGAATATACTGTAAGATTATGGACAACTGTGCTTGAGATTTCTGTGTTAATGGCACAGTTTCCAAGTAAAGAAGTGGCTCAATTGAGTTATGAATACCGTACTTTAGGATTGGGATTTGCCAATTTGGGAAGTATGCTAATGGTTAGTGGCATTCCTTATGATAGTGAGCAAGCTCGTGGAATAGCTGGTGCTATTTCAGCAATAATGACGGGTATATCTTATAAAACTTCCGCTGAAATTGCCCAACACCTTGGTGCTTTCCCTCGCTATGAAGAAAATAAGGATGATATGTTAAGGGTTATGCAAAACCACCGTGCTGCTGCTTATGATGCAGAAGATGCCTATATCGGATTGAGCTTGAAACCTCAAGGAATAAAAGCACAATATTGTCCAGATTATTTATTAACCGCCGCTTGCAAAGCATGGGATGATGCTGTTGAAATGGGCAAGAAATATGGCTACCGCAACGCACAAGCTACCGTAATTGCTCCAACTGGAACTATCGGATTGGTAATGGATTGCGACACCACAGGGGTAGAACCTGATTTCGCTTTGGTGAAATTTAAAAAATTATCTGGTGGTGGATATTTCAAAATCATTAATGAATCTATTCCAAGTGCGTTGAGAAATCTTGGTTATAGCCCTAAAGAATGTGATGCAATCATTAAGTATGCTGTAGGTTCTGCATCTTTCAATGGTGCACCTTTCATCAATCACCAAACTTTAAGTGCTAAAGGATTTATTGCCTCTGAAATTGCTAAATTAGACGGTGCGGCAAAAGCTGCATTTGAAATCGGCTTTATATTCAACGTTTATTCTCTTGGAGAAGAATGTTTACAAAGATTCGGATTTAGTCCAGAAGATTACTACAATCCTGAATGGAGTATGCTTGAAGCTTTAGGGTTTACCGGTGCCGAAATAGAAGCAGCAAACGATTATGTTTGTGGTACTATGACCATCGAGGGAGCTCCGTTCCTAAAAGAACAACATCTTCCAGTATTTGATTGTGCCAATAAATGTGGTAAAAAAGGACAACGTTTCATCCACGCACACGGACATATCCGTATGATGGCTGCAACTCAACCTTTTATTAGTGGTGCCATCTCCAAAACGATTAATCTCCCTAACGAATCAACCATCGAAGAATGTGCAGATAGCTACATGCTCAGCTGGAAACTTGCTTTGAAAGCTTGTGCATTGTATCGTGATGGTTCAAAATTAAGCCAGCCACTTAGCAATAAAAGCGATAAAAAAGTTAAAGAAGAAACTGCTGAAAACGTTGATTTAACCGATAATAGTCAATTTATTGATTTAGGAAAGCTTACTGTAGAAGAATTGCTTGAAGAATTGCAAAAAAGAATGCAAGCTTCTCCAGATACGAAGCTTAAACGCGAATTGTCTAGAATCGTTGAACGTAAAGCACTTCCTGCTAAACGTCGTGGATTTACACAAAAAGCAAAAATCAGCAACCAAACTATATTCTTAAGAACCGGTGAATATTCTGATGGAACTTTAGGTGAAATCTTTATCGATTTGGCAAAAGAAGGTTCTACTTTACGCAGTTTGATGAACAGTTTTGCAATTGCAGTTTCTGTAGGATTACAATATGGTGTGCCTTTGGAAGAGTTTGTAGAAAAATTTGTATTCACCAAGTTTGAACCAGCCGGACCAGTAGATCACCCTAATATCAAGTTCACAACTTCTTTGGTTGACTTCATTTTCCGTTGCTTAGGTTACGAATATTTAAACAGAACCGAGTTGGTGCATGTTTTAGATAAAGAAAAAGTAATGAATACGGGCAATGAAGATTGGGATCAAAATCCTGCAGATGAAAAGCCCGAGTTGTCTGATGTAAGGGTAATAGCTCCAGCTTCTGGATCAACATCTACCCAACAATCTGCGGCACCAAAAGCACAAAAATCAGCAGTCAAAGCAGAATCTAGCACCCAAGAGTTCATGAAGAGCATGCAAAGCGATTCTCCAACTTGTAATGTTTGTGGACATCTTACCGTAAGAAGTGGAACATGTTATAAGTGTATGAATTGCGGAAACAGCATGGGTTGTAGCTAAATTTTTTTATAAAAATCCTGTAACAATGAAAAATGAAAACCCGCTTCGGCGGGTTTTTTGTTATTGTGGGGATAAATAAATTCTAAAAATTCATTTCGGTGTTGCACCTGTAGGGGCGACCCTCGTGGTCGCCCAGTAACACCAAAGGACACCCAACATTTTATAAGAAACCATTTTTTGAATTGAAATAACCATTTATATTACAGGGCGACATTTGGTTTTACAGGGTAACATTTGGTGTTACAGGGCGTATTTGGTGTTACAGGGCGACCACGAGGGTCGCCCCTACAACCATCCTGAAAAGCAGTTGAGAATATGATATCCCCCCCTAAAACAACAACCCATTCCCTGGTAAACTATTCGGCGTTTTGCCTAAATGCTCATAAGCTTTAGCGGTTACTTCTCGTCCGCGCGGGGTGCGTTGCAAAAAACCTTGTTGAATAAGGAATGGTTCATATACTTCTTCTAATGTTCCTGCCTCTTCTCCAACTGCTGTAGCAATCGTAGTGATGCCTACAGGACCACCCTTGAACTTATCAATGATTGCGTTTAAAATTCTATTGTCCATATCATCCAACCCGTATTCATCTACCCTAAGAGCATTTAAAGCGTGCTTGGTGATGGCTTGATCTATAGAACCGTTTCCTAGTACTTGTGCAAAATCTCTTACCCTTCGCAGTAAACCGTTGGCTATACGGGGGGTTGCCCTACTCCTGCGTGCTATCTCATCGGCAGCATCAGTGGTGATTTTTACACCCAATATGGATGCTGATCGCTCTATAATCTTCTTTAACGTTTCGGCTGTATAATATTCTAAACGGTTTTTAATCGCAAACCTCGACAACAACGGAGCCGTCAACAAACCGCTACGCGTTGTAGCTCCTATCAATGTAAATGGATTCAAATTGATTTGAACACTACGTGCATTGGGACCAGAATCTATCATAATATCAATCCTAAAATCCTCCATCGCCGCATACAAATACTCTTCCACAACTGTACTCAAACGATGGATTTCATCTATAAACAATACGTCGTTGGGTTCTAAATTGGTCAACAAACCTGCTAAATCTCCTGGTTTCTCAATTACTGGACCAGAAGTCTCTCTAATGCTAACGCCCATCTCATTGGCAACAATACGAGATAAGGTTGTTTTTCCCAATCCCGGCGGACCATGAAACAAAACATGGTCCAATGCTTCGCCACGCATTTTTGCAGCTTTAATAAAGACTTTTAAATTGCTGATGATTTGCGGCTGTCCGGCAAATTCTTCCAAGGCTGATGGCCGAATTTTATTTTCAAATTCTTTTTCTGCGGCACTTAATCCGGTTTTATCACTATTTAAATTTGCATTAGCCATTTTAGGAAGTTAGCGTTGGGTTTATTGTAGGATATATTGGTTAAGGTGAGCCATTAAATCGGGGTCTGGACAGTTTTTAAGGTATTTATCGCGTTGTGAAAGGGCACAAACGCCAGGGTAATCGCCTTCATACATCTCCAAATCTACTATCAACTGAAAATGCAAATGTGGTGGCCATTGTCCATTTTCTTCTGGTAACCCAAAATGCGCAAATTCCTCTCCCCTATTGATATAACGTCCTTCCTTAATGTTCAAATCTTTCAAACTAAGATGCCCATATAAACTATAAAATGCCATTCCATCCAATTGATGCAATAAAATTATAGTAGCACCATAATCTCCGTATTTATTATTGAAAGCAAAGGAATGAATCATTCCACCTAGAGGAGCAAAAACTGGTGTTCCCGCATCTCCCCAAATGTCTAAACCCAAATGCAAACGCCTCGGTTCTCTGTTGAATTCATTTCCACTAAACACATCACTCCTACTATATAAAGTTCGATGTTCATTGTAACCACCAATTCCAAACTTAGCATTGTTGTTTTGCAAATGTTGGTTGATCTCTGTTGAAAACAATGCAACATCAGACAAAATATCTGGTGTTAACACCTCATTGTTTTCAGTAAAATCCATTTGCAACAATTTATCCTTTTCCGGATTAAATTCTACCAAAGGATGGTATTGCAGCTTGTTGCGTTGCAACAAAGAAACGATTTCGCTAAATTCAGGCTTCAATGTGTTGGGTTTATTCTATCAAATGAGAAATATCGATTCCAGACAACAATTGCTCTTCTAATATATTAGCAAATGTTTCAAAATATACAAT